>JACPZS010000177.1 GCA_016195385.1 Verrucomicrobiota bacterium | reverse complement strand
GAAGCAGCAGAAAAATGGCGGAGGCGATTGCTTGGGCTGACGGCGGAGACAGACCGCCTCGACGATTACTCGAAATCGTAAACGATGACCTTCTGCTTGAGGGGCTTCAAAACTTTTTCCACGAACTCAAGGTGCAGCGGATGCACTTGATAATCGTCCTGATCCTGCTTCGTCGCGAACTGTGTATAGAGCGCGACCTGGTAGGTTTGATCCACGACCGGGCGATGGCTGCCGACCATTTTACCGATGTGAAAAGCCGTCAAACAAGGAATCGGCTTGAGGTATTTGTGCGCGCCCGCGATGAGTTCGTCCGCGGCCTTGAGGTTGGCCGGGTCCGTCCAAAAAATTACAACGTGTGAAAACATGCGGACTTGCTTAATGGAGGCGCGCAGGCCGCGCAAACCTTTTCCGGCTCACAATTGAAAATCGATCACAGGGCTGTCGGCGGCTTCGCTTTTTCGGCAAAATTCAAATTGACCCGCTGGCCGTTAAGACTTACAAGTTCTCCTGTGAATCGAACGGGACAACTTGAACTGCTGCTGAATGAGTCGCTGCTACTGCGCGGCGCGGCAGTTGGTTTGTAGTTCGATCAACCGGATTTACAAAACCCCACTGCCCGAAATGGCGGTGGGGTTTTTTGTTTTTTCCACCACTCCCGCCCGATCTTCTCAATCGCCAGCCCGAACGAGACGATTAGACTGGAGCCGGCAACTACGACAGCCAGACACGAAAGCAAAGTTATGAAAGACGACCGCATCCGAATCTTCGACACTACGTTGCGCGACGGCGAGCAATGCCCCGGCGCGTCCATGAACTCGCGCGAGAAGCTGGAGATCGCCCGGCAGCTCGCCCGCCTCGGCGTGGACATCATCGAAGCCGGCTTTCCGGTGGTGAGCGAGGGCGACTTCGCGTCCGTCCAGCAAATCGCCCGCGAAGTGCGCGGCCCGATTATTTGCGGACTTGCGCGTTGCGTACCCAAGGACATCGAGGCTGCCGGCAACGCGATCAAGCCTGCCGGCAAACGCGGACGCATCCATGTGTTCCTCGGCACGTCGAAGCTTCATCGCGAATTCAAACTCGGCAAAGTGCAGGATGAAATTCTCCGCCTTGCCGTCGATGGCGTACAGCGCGCGAAGGCGTTCGTTGATGACGTCGAGTTCTCACCTGAAGATGCGTCACGCACCGAGCTCGACTTCCTCGTGCAAGTCGTTGAAGCCGCCATCGCCGCCGGCGCGACTACGATCAACATGCCGGACACGACCGGCTACGCGACGCCCGCCGAGTACGGACGCATGTTTCGCCACGTCATCGAACGCGCGAAAGGCGCGAAGAAAGTTATTTTCAGCGCGCATTGCCATGACGATCTCGGCCTTGCGGTCGCCAACGCGTTGGCGGCGGTCGAAAACGGCGCGCGACAGGTAGAAGGCACGATCAACGGCATCGGCGAACGCGCGGGCAACACGGCGCTCGAAGAATTCGTCATGGCGCTTCGCACGCGCCGCGACTTTTTCCGGGGCCTCGACACCGGGCTGAAGGCGCGTGAAATCGTGAAGACCTCACGCCTCGTCTCGCAGATGTGCAGCTTCCCGGTGCCGCGCAACAAGGCCATCGTCGGCGCGAACGCGTTCGCGCACGGCAGCGGCATTCATCAGGACGGCATTTTAAAGAAGCGCGAGACGTATGAAATCATGGATCCGAAAGACGTTGGCTGGGGTGTCACAGAACTTCCGCTCACGAAGCACAGCGGGCGGGCGGCGGTCGCGGCGCGCTTGAAGCATCTTGGTTTCAAGATGACCGGTCCGGACGTGAACGCGATTTTTACGCGCTTCAAGGAAATCGGTGACAAAAAGAAATTCGTCTATGACGACGATTTGACGGCGCTCGTCGAAGGGCAAATCGCGGAGGTACCAGAGACGTGGTCGCTGGATTACTTGAACGTGACGAGCGGCAATCAGACCGTGCCGACGGCGACGGTGCGTTTGAAAAAAGCCGGCGCGAAGCCGGAAGTCGTGCAAGATGCCGGCATCGGCGACGGCCCGGTGGACGCGGCTCTGAAAGCAATCGACCGGCTCACGAAGACGCGCGGGCGCTTGATGGATTACTCATTGCGAGCGGTTTCCCAAGGCAAGGACGCGCTGGGCGAAGTGACGGTGAAAGCGGATTTCGGCGACGGCGAATTGATCACCGGCAAAGGCGCGAGCACGGATGTCATCGAGGCCAGCGCGCGGGCGTATCTCAACGCGGTGAATCGCTTTTTGGGAAACCACGGCGGTCGTAAGGCGAAGCCAGCGCGCCCCTGACTCGAAATTAAATTCATCCTGATCATTTTGTAGCCGAACGTGGTTTCGGTTATCGGAGGTGATACAACCCTTTTAGGGTTGATGATTTTTTGGCGGGTGCCCCAGGGTAACTCCTCGCCAGTCCGGCTCGGACCGTTGCTGGGCTGAGCGATAGAATCCCGTTGGGATTCTGTCAGCCCTTCATCGGAAAATGGTTGTTACAGTCAGAACAATACCAGCCAGTCTGAATCGGTTCAATTGAGTCATCCCGGCAGCTATAGTTGTGCATATAATGTTCTCCAATGAAGGCTTTGCATTTTGGACACACATTTGCCAGATAGCGGTTGTTCACAGTCTTGCTATAACGGACTTCAAGGATGCACCCTTGCTTCTTAGCACACTCAATTTCTTGCGGCGAAAAAGCAGAAGATGGAAAGCCCATGCCGTCTGCCTCAATAAAAGCGACCTTCATTGGTAAGTGGCATCGGTAGCAATCACCAACGACGATGTTCAGCATTTTTGGACGGAGTGGCGCATGGCAATCTGGACATTTCTTTCGAGTGCAAAAACTGACCGCGTCTGCTTTCAATTCCCGCAAGTCTTTCAAAGCTTCAAGAGCTATCCCATCTTTGATTCTTACTTCCACAACCACGATATTTTGTTTCAAGTAGAAATCACGAGCACTCTGTTCCGGTTCGTGTGTCACGATGACTTCAATCGCGACGACTGGCTTACCTGTTGCATCCTTTAGCAACAAATCAGGCCGTGCTTCGCCCAAGACTTGTTCGAGCGCAACAGAC
The DNA here is from genome assembly GCA_016195385.1 of Verrucomicrobiota bacterium. Lineage (GTDB taxonomy): Bacteria > Verrucomicrobiota > Verrucomicrobiia > Limisphaerales > JACPZS01 > JACPZS01. The sequence continues at coordinate 25,739 of JACPZS010000177.1, read as the reverse complement.
GCAGCCTTCTTTAGCAGATTTCCGTCGTGTTTGTGGTCGCATTGGTCGCACTGCCATTCCATAGGAATAGTGCAGCCTTCGGTTAATGCGCGGTCAATTGCTTCAAGCAACAAGTGTTTCCCGAACCAATGCAGGGCGGACTCTCCGTTGCAATTTGTTCCAGTATCGTGCGCGAAGTGATGCTGTCGGAGATTTCCTTTTCTCGCGATTAACCGAGTATTGCAAACCGGACAAAGGCAGTTGATTTGACGGCCTGATTCAACTTCCGAAATGTGAATAATCTTGTCTCCACAAACTGCGAACGGAAGTTTCAGCGTGCGAGGCATAAATTATTTCACAACTTCAAATCCGCATCCGTCACCGCGCCGAGCGAGGCGCTCGTGACGGTGTGGGCGTATTTGGCGAGCACGCCGCGCGGGTAACGGGGCGCGGGTTTCTTCCACGCTTTCTGGCGCTTCTTCAATTCGGCGGCGCTGATGCCCAGGGTCATGGCGCGTTTCTCAGCGTCAATGATGATGGGGTCGCCATTCTTCACGAGGGCGATCGGGCCGCCCACGTAAGCTTCGGGCGTCACGTGGCCGACCACGAAGCCGTGGCTGCCGCCGCTGAATCGTCCGTCCGTTATCAGCGCGACTGTCTTGCCGAGACCCTTGCCCATGATGGCACTTGTCGGTGACAGCATTTCCCTCATGCCCGGTCCACCTTGCGGTCCTTCGCTGCGAATGACGATGATGTGTCCGGCTTTCACCGTGCCGTTGAGAATCGCCTTCAACGCTTTTTCTTCGCCCTCGAACACGATGGCTTTGCCTTCGAAGCGCAGCCCTTCCTTGCCGGAAATTTTTCCGACCGCGCCTTCGGGGGCGAGGTTGCCGTAGAAGATGACGAGGTGGCTGTCCTTTTTGATCGGTTGATCGAGTGGGCGGATGATGGTCTGGCCCTGCGGATACGGTTTCACGTTGGCGAGCGTCTCGGCCATCGTCTCGCCGGTGACGGTGAGGCAATCGCCGTGGAGCAGGCCGGTGTCGAGCAGCGTCTTCATGAGCGGTCGGATGCCGCCGATGGCGACGAGCGCGCTCATGCTGAACTTGCCGCTGGGCTTGAGGTCGGCGAGCACGGGCACGCGTTTGCCGATGCGCGTGAAGTCGTCAATGGTGAGCTTCACCTTCGCGGCGTGCGCGATGGCGAGCAGGTGCAACACGGCGTTCGTCGAACCGCCGAGCGCGATGACGACGGTGATGGCGTTCTCAAAGGCTTTCCTCGTGAGGATGTCGAGGGGCTTGATGCCTTGCTTCAACATGTTCACGACGGCCGCGCCGGCACGGCGGCAATCGTCGAGCTTCGCGGGCGAAATGGCGTTTTGCGCGGAGCTGTTGGGCAGGCTCATGCCGAGTGCTTCAATGGCGCTGGCCATGGTGTTGGCAGTATACATGCCGCCGCACGAGCCCGGGCCGGGAATCGCGCAGGATTCCACGGCGTGCAATTCTTCGTCGCTGATCTTGCCGGCGGCGTGCTGGCCGATGGCTTCGAACACGGAGACGACGTCGAGCTCGCGTCCCGGAGCGCGAGCGGTCCCCGCTCGCAGCGCGTCGGATTGTGAAAGCGGGTTGGAACTTACGGATGCGCCTCCCGATTCGACGTGCTGCGGACGGGGACCGTCCGCGCTCCGTTCTGAAGTCAAGCAGCCGGGCAAAATCGTTCCGCCATAGACGAACACGGCGGGGCGATTCATGCGGGCGATGCAGATCATCGCGCCGGGCATGTTTTTGTCGCAGCCGCCAATGGCCACGTATCCGTCCATGCCGCCGCAGCCGACCACGGTTTCGATGGAGTCGGCGATGACTTCGCGCGAGACGAGCGAATACTTCATCCCTTCGCTGCCCATCGAGATGCCGTCCGAGATGGTGATGGTATTGAAGACGATGGCCTTGCCGCCGGCGGCGTTCGTGCCCTGCTCGGCCTCGAGCGCGAGTTTATCAATGTGCATGTTGCACGGCGTGACGTTGCTCCAGGTGGACGCGATGCCGATGATGGGCTTCTTGAAATCTGCCTCGGTAAAGCCGACGGGATAAAGCATGGCGCGCGCGGCGGCGCGTTCCGGGCCGTCCACCAACACACTTGAATAAGGTCGCAAAGAATTCTTTTTCATCGGCGCGATTGTGGCGGAAAAACCGGCGCAGGGCAACGCGAAGAATTGTTAACCACGAAACACACGAACTACACGAAAGCCTCGCCACGAGAGAACGCAAGGAACGCAGAACCGCCTCCCTCTCCGCCTCGAACGGGAAGCATAGCCGGCCAAGGCGCCTTTCAAGTTTCTTTTGGCTGGGCCTTTTGTGCCACCGCGACGATGCCATCAAGCTTGGCGATAATTTCCGGGTCAATTTTTTCTTTGGGCACAAGGCGAGTCAGGACGTGATAATCGGTTTTGCGGAGAAGGTTGGGCAATTTCAGTTTGTCGAAGAATAATTGAAAGAGCGGATCAAGAAAGTCGTCCGTGGCTTTGATGTCTGCCGACCAGGGTTCAATCCGGCGAAGCGTGCGGAGGGCGTTGCCAATTTCCTGAATACATTCGCGCATTGTTTGCTCGCGATGTTCGGATTCTGCGAGACCGAATAAATCATCCGGCTGATTGTGCCGGGCGTAGGCGAGCAGCACGGATTCCTGACAAAGATAATTTTCGATCTCACGCTTCTGCCACATGGTTTCCGTCAGCGGCGTGCCGCTGACCAGAGGCTTGTCAATTCGGTCGAACAAAGCGAAGCCGACCAAATCCGGTTTCGCTTCCTGAATCCCGAAGAAATGTTCGCGCGCCCGGGTTGGGAGATTGGTGGTGAGGTAGTGGACAAAGGGCCGTTCCAAAACCCGCGCGGCCGGGTGCCCCAAGGTTTCGGCAAAGGCTTGAAGAATGGCGAGGTCAGTCGAGCCTTCGAGGTAAAGCGCCCAGCCCTTGAGTTCCGCCTGATAATACTGGTCGAATCCGATGTCGGTAAGCGCCTTGAGAACCTGCTGGCCGCGATCATCCATCCGATGCGGTCGGCCAACGAAGGCGATGACCACATCCCGGTTGGCCGCTTCATTGAGGACAATCTCCGAATGGCTGGCCGCGATAATCTGCGAGCCTTGTTTGGCCGCCACGCCGGTCAATAGCTGGTAAATTTGACGCTGACGCAGAACTTCAAGATGCGCGTCCGGTTCATCGAGCAAAAGCACGGTTTTGGGGTTCGCGTAAAGCCGGGCCAGCAGGAGCAGGGTTTGTTGCAATCCTCGACCAGCGGAAGAAAGATCCAGAAGGCAATCTTCCGAATCTTTGTAGGCCATGGTGATTTCAGAACGCTCCAGAAGTTTCGGCGGTTGAAGTTGCACGCCGAAAAGCGACTGGATGTGCGCACACACTTCCGACCAAGCGCGTTGGTCTTTCGCCTGACTAAAAAGCTGATAGCAGAGGTTGCGCAGCACTTGGGCCGTCTCTCCCTGGCCAATGAGAAAACCAATTTCCCCAGGTTGCTTGAGAAACTCCCGATCCGTCAGGCCGGACATGGGCGGCAGGAAGGCGACCAAAGTCTCCGCCGCTTCCGGCGGAACGGCCATGCGCTGCAAATCTTTTCCGTTGTTCAGACGCAGCGGTCGGCAATAAAACGATTCATCGTTGGCGTAATCAAACTCCAGGCCGCAACTCCAAGCCTTGCCGTCTTTGACTCCTTCCACAATGATGTCAATGCGGATGTTTTGCGTCTTCTGTTCGCCGTTATGTCTTTTGACATCGCGGACGTGAAGATTCCGCCAGAGCAGATTCGCACCCGGCACGGGAATGGCGACCAGATCACGCCGGTTGATGGTGACGCCTGGACGTTGCGGAGGAACAGTTTTGCCTTTGTATTCCTCGTTCCATTTGCGCAGACCGACATCCCAAAGTGCTAGCGCCTGCAACGCCGTGGTCTTGCCGGAGTTGTTCTGGCCGATGAAAACCACTGCTTGTCCCAATTCAACGTCAGCATCGGGAAAGCGTTTGAAATTCTTTATTCGCAGTCGTGTCAACATGGGCGCGAGTTTATGGAGTTTCCCGTTTCTCTGCCAGCAACTTTGCCAGTGAAGAACCGCCGGGCAGGCCGCGAAGACCTTGGTGCAGCGCAATGTCGATATTTTGCCATTTTTCCCCCGGCGCTCCCAACACCGACTCAAATTACTCGGCGCGTCTGGCGATGCGTTCGGGATTGCGCGCGCGGCTCAACGCGGTGTCGTAGCTGATGTGGCACTTGGCGTAGAGATCGTGCAGGCAACTATCCATGAGCACCATGCCGTCGCGCCCGCCAGTTTGAATGGAGTTCTCCAATTGATGGAGATTGTTTTCCCGAACCATGTTGCGCACGGCGCTGTTGACGACGAGCAATTCGTAAGCGAGCACGCGCCGCGAACGGTCGGCGGCGGGGAGAAGTTCCTGCGAGATGACCCCTTGCAGCGCGTTGGCGAGTTGCAAAATAATTTGTCGCTGCGCGCTGCCATCGAACACGCCGATGATGCGCTCCAGTGCCAGCGATACGCTGGGCGAATGCAGCGTCGCCAGGACAAGATGGCCCGTCTCCGCGGCCTTCAACGCGGTGGCGATGGCTTCGTGATCGCGCACTTCACCCACCACGATGACGTCCGGATCCTGCCGCAGCCCATGCACGAGCGCGCGGTTGAACGACTGCGTGTCGGTGAGCACTTCCTGCTGAACGACGATGGCACGCTTGTTGTGATGCACGTATTCGATGGGATCCTCGATGGTGATGATTTTGCAGCGCCGCTCGCTGTTGATCAAATCGACCATGTAGTTTAGCGTCGTCGTTTTGCCGGCGCCGGTTGGCCCGGTGATGAGGAAAAGTCCATTCGGCCGGCGCGCGAGTTCGTCGATTTTCGCGGGTAAGCCGAGCTCCTCGCGCGTGCCGATGCGGTCGCCGCAGAAGCGCAGGCTCAATTCGGGATGGCCGTTGCGCCGGTAAAACGTAGCCCGCAACCGGCCAATCGCGCGGTGCTGGAGCGAAATGCACAACTCCCAATCCTGATCGAATTTTTCGCGCTGGGCCTCGTTCAACAAACTGTAAGCCATGCCCGTGACTTCTTCGCTCGTGAGCGCGTCGCCGTCCGCCAGGATGATTTCGCCGTTGATGCGATAGGCCGGCGGCACGCCCGCGATAAGGTGCAGATCAGAAGCGTCAGAGCCGGCGGCGGCGGCAAGCAATTTGTCCAACCAGGACGGGTTCATCCGTTGAAGACCTGCCGCCAGCGGCACTGCAATTTTTCCCAGAAGCTGAGTTGGTAAAGTCCGCGCAACGCGGCATCCGGCGCGTCGCTGTCCGGGCTGAGCTCGCGCGCATGCTCGAAGGAAGTTCGCGCCGCGCCGACGAGGCCGAGTCCTTGCTGGCAAAAACCCATCTGCAACCAGAGCACAGCCTGGCTGGCGTTCAACGTGAGCGCTTCTTGAACCAGCCTGAGCGCGGCGGCAAATTTCTCGTAGTAGTAATGTGCTCGCGCCGCCAGCCAGCGCACGACCCAATCCCCAGCCGAGAGGGAAAAAGCTTTTTCAAAACAAAAGTCCGCCCGCTTCTCTTCCCGCGCGAGCTGCACGTCGCCCCGCGCGAGCCAAATGTAGGGCGTGTCGCCGCGTTCGTCGATGGCCGCGTCGGAATATGCGAGCGCGGCCTTGAAGTCGCCGCTGCGCGCGAGCACGACGGCTTTGGCGGCGAGCAATTCCGGTTCGTGGGGAAAATTTTCCAGCGCCTTGTCGGCCCACAGTTTGGCTGCCTCCAAGTCGTCCATCTCGACGAGCATCCGCACCTGGCCCGTCCACGCTGCCGGATTGCGCGGATTGAATTCGAGCACTTTCGAGTAAGCGCGCAACGCGTGGTCGAACTTGCCGCTTTCGAGCGCACACTTCGCTTCGGCCAGATAATGCGCCTCGTCCTTGATGAGTTTGGGTTTGCTCCCGGCGGGTTGGGCGGATTTATTTTGAAGCTCTCCATCAAACTCCTCGCCGAATTCGAGATTGTTGAAGCGGCTCATAAACGGGCTGGCGGTTGATGAATCCCCACGAGCGCTTGTCTCGCCAAAGGCTGGCCAAGCTGCGGGCACAGCAAGCTGGCTTTCGAGCCGCCGGGTCGTGGCGTCATCGTTTGGTTCATGCCGTAAATTAGCGAATGTTTTGCCGTTTGCCAGTATTTTTCAAGCAGCGCGCGAAGACATTCGCGGGTTTAAGAGGCTTTGACCAACCACTGTTCAAACCGTCACGAACATTCTTTAACCCTTGAAGTCAGATCGGGTTCGGTCCATTTCGGAAGGCCGCAATGCACGCACTTCTGAGCTAGCACTTCCCAGCAAGAGTACCAGTCTCTGCGGAAAAAATTCCGCCGGCAACGCGGGCATTTGAAGAACTGGAGTCGAATGCCAGTGACGACAAAAGAAATTGCCCAAACTGCGCAAAACATGCTGAATGCAATTTCACGCCAAGCAAGCGGCCTGAATAGCATTCCGACCAAGGTCAAAGATACAAATCTTCCAAACCATGAACCAAAAAACCAACGGCGACGCCTTCGGTAGTCGGCCCAGGTGGAATGCGGAGGCGATTCACAACTCATGGTTCTTTACTTTCATGCTCTTTTTCAACCGCACCTGCTATCCGCCCCGCGCTGGCGCTGCGCGCCCGACCGTGCGCCCAGGAACGCAGGCGATGCAAGTGCTCGTCCATCGTCTTGGCCAGCGGCACGGTTTGCGCGAGCGCGCCGAGGACGTTCTCATTCGTCAATTCATGCTGCGCGTCGAAGGCGTCGTACAGTCCGCTGATGATTGCTTCCTCGATTTCCGCGCCGCTGAAATCGTGGCTGGCCGCGGCAAGCGCCGGCAAATCAAAGCGATGCACATCGCGTCCGCGCTTTTCGATGTGGATGGAAAAAATTTCCTCGCGCTCGGATGACGTCGGCAAATCGACAAAGAAAATTTCGTCGAGCCGTCCTTTGCGCAAAAGCTCCGGCGGCAATTGGGAAATGTCATTCGCGGTGGCGACGACAAACACCGGCGTCGTTTTCTCCGAAAGCCACGTCAGAAAAGTGCCGAAGACGCGCGCGGTCGTGCCACTGTCCGTCGCGCCGGAGCCTTGTGCTCCGGCGAACGCCTTGTCGATTTCATCGACCCATAAAATCGCCGGCGCGACGGATTCGGCGACGGCAATCGCCCGCCGGATGTTTTCCTCCGACGAACCGACGAGGCTGCCGAACATCCGCCCGACATCGAAGCGCAACAACGGCAGTTGCCATAGGCACGAGACCGCTTTCGCGCATAGGCTCTTGCCGCAGCCTTGCACGCCAAGCATCAGGATGCCTTTGGGCGGCGGCAGGCCGAAGTCGCGCGCCTCGGTGGTCAATGAAATCGCACGCTTTTGCAGCCATTCCTTGAGGAGGCCGAGGCCGCCGACGTGCGAAAAAGTTTCGTTCGTCGCGTAGTATTCCAACAGACCGCTTTTGCGAATGATTTGCTGTTTCTCGGCAAAAACTTCATTCACGTCCTCGCCACTGAGTCGCTGATCCTTGACGATGATTTTGGCAAAAACATTTTCCGCCTCGCCAAGCGTGAGGCCGAGTGCCGCCTGTAGCAACCGCTCGCGGCCTGCTTCGTCGAGATCGATTGCCACGCGATCGAACTGCCGAATTTCTTTGATGATGGAGTCGAGCAGCGCGCCGAGTTCTTCTTTCGACGGCAGCGGGAACGAGATGAGCGTGATTTCTTTTTCCAACTCAGCCGGAATCTCGAGCACTGGAGAGACGAGCAAGATCGTTTTGAAACTGTTCTTCAACTGGAGCGCGATGTCCTTGAGCTTGCGCACGACCGCATAATTGCTCTTGGTGAGGAACGGATGGAAATCCTTGAACAAAAAAATCGCCGGCTCGACTTGATCGATGACCTGGTCCAAAGCCGCCAGCGGATCTTTGGTCGCCGAGTTGCGTTGCTTCTGCGATTGGATTGAAGCGCCCGCCGGCATGATGCCATTGGTGCAGGTCCACTCGAAGATTTTTTTCTGACGCTTCTGCGCAATCTCGACGGCGAGGTTTTGCACGCGCGCCTCTTCGCTGGAAAGAACGTAGAGAATCGGATAACGCGCGCGGATGAGCGTCTCGATTTCTTGTTTGAGGTTCATGTGTCGTTCGATCTGCGGGCGAACAATGTAGCACTAGAAAAACAGCGACTTCTTGCGCTTGAAAACTCGAATGAACTCCAGCCATGCAAAACCGCTGAGTCCTAAGAGTCCGATAGCAATCTCCACGATCTGCCAAAAGGACGGCTTCACTAGCTCAGAAGAATGGAGAAGCCATAAAATTCTGATGAAACTGACTGCGAATATTGTCAACGCAATCGCACAACAAACCAGAGCGGTTAGCTTGGCAGCATGACGTTGATGCTCAGGCAAACGGAGAAAGCCAACGACGGCGAATCCACCAACAATGCCTCCTCCAGCAGCCCACAACAGTTGGATTGGCTGGTCGCGGAAATACCTGACGCCTTCATTGACGACGACAAAATCATACGCCTCCCACAAAAGAAGAAAGGTGATTAAAAAATAGATCGCCAAAGCAACAAGCCGCTTGGAGTCCATGTTACGCATGACAGCAACCGTGCTCGTCTATTTCCAAAACCGCAGCCGACCGAGCAACGACCGCTTCGGTTCGGCGGCGATGGATTTACTCAAACGCTCGGCGATGGCAGGCGGCACTTCGATTTGCGCCGCGTCGTGGCGGATCATCTCCTCCGTCGTGGCGAACTCGATCGCGGTCTGACCGCTCTGCTGCTGGTTCGTTTGCTCCTGCGCTTCACGGTGCCGAAGGTGGGAAGTGTCGTGGTCCATAAATTTCAGGCGGTTTTTTGAAAATGTTGCGCAAAGGCTTTGCGGGCGCGATGCAATTTGCCGCGCACGGCGTCCGGCGTTTGACTCGTCAGCTCACCGATTTCTTCATAGCTCATCTTCTCGTCGGCTACGAGGAGCAACAGCAGGCGATACTCCTCCGGCAAGGCGTCGAGTGTTTTCTGAATGCGCTGGCCCAGCTCCTTGGTTTCAAGCACGCGGAGCGGCGAATCCGTCCGCGCGACGGCGGTGTCCCAGACGGCGTCGTCCGCGTTGCTGTGAATGTGCCGGTGCTGCCAGGTCTGGAGCAGATTCTGGCAATGGTTGATCGTAATGCGATAGAGCCAGGTCTTGATGCCGGCCTCGCCGCGAAATTGATCGAGCTTGCGATAAACCTTGAGGAACACGTCGTGCGTGGCGTCCTCGGCCTGGGTGGGATCCGAGAGCATTCGCAACGCGAGGTAATACACGGCACGCGAATGTTCCTCGTACACCGCCGCGAACTCCGGCGGGAACAATTTCGCGTGGGCCGATAATTTTTTCGTTTCCAACTCCACAGGTTCGGCGGCTTGCATCGCTGATTTGACCGGGCGCCGCGGCGATTGTCACGCACGGAGCGAGGGATGATCTTCAACGTAACTCGCTATTTCGTCTCCAAGTCAAACTCCAGCCGCGTGCGCGAGTCGGTTTGCTCGTTGCGGATTTCGATGTCGCGCAGTTCCCACCGGCCTTTGACTTTTTTCACACTGCCCACCGCGAACTCTTTGAGGAGTTTGTTTTCGTAGTCGTAAGCTTCGGCGCGCAGCGGCTGGCCAGTCTCAGTGTCGATCCAACAACGCACTCTCCGATAGCCGCCGGCCACGACATTCGGGTTCGTGCTCTCCAAAATTTTGCAAGGCCGGCCACGTCGCATTTCCCGTTTGATGAGCCGCTGTTCCGGCCAGTGAAAGAAGTCGCGTCCCAAGTCGGCGATCCAAAAATCGGAGCCAGCGAATGGGAGCGTGGCTTTGTTCGTTATGACGAGACCCGCGGCACTGGCAGCGTTCGTTGTCGAGTTTGTCAATTGATACTCGTTCGGTTGATGCTCGCGATGAACCACCGTCAATTTTTCGGCCACGGACGCAGCGCGCGTCGCTTCGTAAATTTCCCGCCAGGAATCCGCTTCGACGATGGCTTGGAATCGAATCGGCACCTCGGTTCGTGTGCCCGTGCCGTCGCGAAGCTTGAGCACGCCCGCCAGCTCCGAGTTCGCGGACGGGCACTGGCTGCGTAGTTCGGCGGCGAGCGCCTGGCCTTCTTGGACTTCTTTGTCGGTGGCACAGGCCGGAATGGCACGCAGCAGCGAAAGCAAAAGGCAAAAGGCAAAAGGTAAACAGATGGAGACTCGGAATCTTTTTGGCTCAAATTTTCCTGCCGCGCTCACAGCTAAATCATTTTGCCCGGAGCACGAGCGGCAGCACTTCCGCGAGTTGGCGAACAAAATGGATTTTCAGTTTCTGCCGTACTTCGGCAGGCACGTCCTCGATGTCCTTGCGGTTTTGTTCCGGCAGCACGACTTGTTTGATGCCCGTGCGCGCCGCCGCCAGGATTTTTTCTTTGATGCCGCCGACGGGCAGCACGCGGCCACGCAAACTGATCTCGCCGGTCAGCGCGACATCCGAGCGGACACGCCGGTTCAACAAGAGCGACGCCAGCGCGACGGCGATCGTGAGTCCGGCGCTCGGGCCGTCCTTCGGCGTCGCGCCGGCGGGAACATGAACATGAATGTCGCGCTTCTCGTAGTCGGCGAGTTCGAGGTTCAGCGCCTTGGCCTGGCTACGCAGATAACTGAGCGCCGTTTGTGCGCTCTCTTTCATCACTTCGCCCAGCGAACCGGTGAGAAGCAAATTTCCCTTACCCGACATGCGCGTGGCTTCGATAAAAAGAATTTCTCCGCCGACCGGCGTCCAAGCCAGGCCGATGGCAATGCCGGCTTCGGTGAAATCTTCGGCGACTTCGGAGACAAATTTGATCGCGCCCAAGAAATCCGGCAACGCGTCCGGCGTGATGACGACGGGATTCGCGGGCTGGCCCTTCGCGGCGATTTTGCGAGCGGCTTTGCGCGTGAGGGCGGCGATTTCGCGCTCAAGCTGCCGGACACCCGCTTCGCGCGTGTAGTCCTGAATGAGCCGCCGCAAGGTGGCATCGGGGAATTTGACGAGCTTGGACTTGAGGCCGTGCTCTTCGATCTGGCGCGGAACAAGGAAGCGTTTGGCGATTTGCAGTTTTTCGGCGGCGGTATAGCTGGGTAACTCGATGACTTCGAGCCGATCGCGCAACGCGGGATGAATCGGGTCCAGCCAGTTCGCCGTGGTGATGAACAAAATCCGCGACAGGTCGAACGGCAAATCGAGAAAGTGGTCGGTGAAGGTGCTGTTCTGTTGAGGGTCGAGCACTTCGAGGAGCGCGGACGCCGGGTCACCGCGAAAATCCGAGCCGACCTTGTCGATCTCGTCGAGCAGGATGACAGGGTTGTTGCTCTCGACGCGGCGGAGACTTTGCAAAATGCGCCCCGGCATGGCCCCGACGTAAGTGCGACGATGACCGCGAATCTCGGCTTCGTCGCGGATGCCACCGAGCGCGATGCGAATGAATTTGCGGCCGAGCGCTTCGGCGACGCTCCGACCCAGTGAAGTTTTGCCGACGCCCGGCGGCCCGACGAGGCAAAGGATCGGGCCTTTGAGTTTTTGCTTCAGCTTGATGACAGCGAGAAATTCGATGAGGCGGTCTTTGACTTTCGTGAGGCCAAAATGTTGTTCGTCGAGAATCCGCGCGGCGACCTCGAGGTCGAGCTTGTCCTCCGTAGATTTGGACCACGGGAGGTTGATAAGCCAGTCGAGGTAGTTGCGGCTGACCGTGTATTCGGCGACTGAGGGATTGATTTGATGCAATCGCTCCAATTCCTTGAGCGCGGTCTTGTGCGCTTCGGGCGGCAGATGGTTCTTTTCGATTTGGTCGCGCAGGGTATTGATTTCAGAGGCGGCGGGGTCGCCTTCGCCCAGTTCGCGCTGAATGACGCGCAACTGCTCGCGCAGGAAAAAATCGCGCTGGTTCTTGGACATCGCCGAGGCGACTTCATTTTGAATCTTGCTCCCGAGCGTGACAACTTCGAGTTCGCGACCGAGCAGCGGCAGCAAGCGCGTGAGCCGATCCTTGACCGAACTGATCTCCAGAAGATGCTGGCGCTCTTCCAAACTCAAATTCAGATTCGCCGCGATTAGGTCGGCGAGCTTGCCGGGGTTCTCGGTGTTGAGCGCCGCGACTTTGACCTGCTCGGCCAGCGTCGGCGACTGGTTGATGATTTCCTGGAATTGCTGCTGCGCGTTGCGGGCGAGTGCCGTAAGCTCAACCGAATCCTCGGTCGCGTCGCGCAACATTTCGACGCGCGCCCGCAAGTAAGGTTCCCGACTCTCAAATTTCTTCAATTCGACCCGGCGCAGTCCTTCAACGAGAACCCGGACGGTGTTGTCGGGGTACTTGAGCATTTTGGAGACACGGGCCGCGCAGCCGTGCGACCAAAGATCCTCGGGCAGCGGGTTCTGCACTTCCGGTCGTCGCTGGAGAACAAGGCAAAGAAAACGATCCCCGGCAACGACGTCGTCAATGAGCCGGATGCTCTGCGAGGAATCCACCAACAAGGGCGCGATCATGCCGGGGAAAACGACGATGTCCGACAAGCCGAGGACGGGCAAAATCTCGGGCAAAGATTTGGCCGGCGATTTGGAAACCGCAACTTCAGCGCCCCCGGTCGTAGTGCCAAGGATGCTGATAAACTCTGTGTCGGGCGAACTCATCCAGCGATCATGTCAGCCATTAGATGCCGCCGCCGGGGAAAAGTTCAGAAAATTATTCGCCGTCCTGGATGAGGACGGAGATGCTCTTGGAAGGAGGACGCTTTTGCTGCGGCACGTCAATGCGGAGAAAACCGTTTTGATACGCGGCCCTGGCCTGGCCCAAATCGAAGCCCTCGGGCAGTTCGATCACGCTTTCAAAGGCACCGTAGTCAATTTCCATCACGAGGAAAGTGCATTTGGGTGGACGGCAACCATCGGGCCGCTGCCCGCTGATTCTCAGTTGATTGCCTTCGACGGTCAGCTCCAAATCTTCCCGCCGCATGCCGGCCAGTTCAACTTTGATCACGATGCCAGCGTCGCTGAGGTAAACATCGGTGTTGGGAACCCAGGAAGTGCCGCTGGAAGTTTCACGCCCGTCTTGTGGACGCGGGCTTTTCAAGAAATGAAGCGGAGAACTAACTTTGCACATTGCCATGATCGTGAGCGAAACTACATCACGGGATCCGGTTAGGCAAGAAAATGGTTCAGCGTGTTTTGATCTCGATCTCCGGCCGCTGGCCGCGGCGCGCGCGGAAAATGATCGAACTTTTCGGATTGTGCTCCGCCGGTGAGTCGCAGCCGCAGTGCGTGTCGCGCTGGAAGTCGAACTTCCTTTGCCGACGCCGGCTCCAGATGAAGAGGCCCGCCGTCACGCCCACAATCAATAACGATGCGATTTGCTGCCAATCCATGGGCCGAAGATAGTTCAGCCGCGCGCTTTGGCAAACTCCGATTGCGCTTCTGTCCGGGCTGGCTTCGCAAAAGTCGTTGTCAGGCGTACGGGTCACGACCTATATTTTCCCGGCGCACGATTCCGTATCTGCGTGAGGCCGCCAGTCGTTCGGTTGACGAGCAGTTGGCGGCGTTTCGTTTTTTGAACCGGTTTGCGGCTGAAGTTCGCTGAAAATGGAAAGCGAGTGAAGCGCAAAGAAAGCCTCCAGGTTCGACGTGCGACCAAATACTGAAATGAAATACATCTTCGTCACCGGCGGCGTGGTAAGTTCGCTCGGCAAAGGTCTGACTGCCGCCGCGCTCGGCACCCTGCTGGAAAACCGCGGCCTCAAAGTCGCGCTCCAAAAATTTGATCCCTACCTGAACGTCGATCCCGGCACGATGAGTCCGTATCAGCACGGCGAAGTCTATGTGCTCGACGACGGCGCGGAAACGGATCTCGACCTCGGCCATTACGAACGTTTTACCAGCACGAAGCTTACGCGCTACAACAACCTCACCAGCGGCCAGGTTTATCAGCGTGTGCTCGACAAGGAACGGCGCGGCGACTATCTCGGCAAGACCGTCCAGGTGATTCCGCACGTCACGGATGAAATCCAGAATCGCATCCGCGAAATCCGGGAACAATCCAAGGCGGACGTGTTGATCACCGAAATCGGCGGCACGACCGGCGACATCGAAGGGCTGCCGTTTCTTGAAGCGATTCGCGAGTTCGCGCTTGAAGCTGGACACAACAATGTCGTGTTCATCCACGTCACGTTCGTTCCGTTCATCAAGGCGGCCGGCGAACTCAAGACCAAGCCCACGCAGCAATCCGTCGCCAAGCTGCGGGAAATCGGCATTACGCCGCACATTCTGGTTTGCCGGTGCGAACAGCCGCTGAACAAAGAACTGCGCCAGAAAATTTCCCTCTTTTGCAACGTGCCCTACGAAGCCGTCATCGAGGAAAAAGACGTGGATCATTCGATCTATGAAGTGCCGCTCATGCTCCAGCGCGAGCGCATGGACGACATCGTCTGCGATTTGCTGCGCCTCGATGTGCCCGCCGCCAACATGTCGCACTGGCAGGACATCATCCGCAAACTCATCGCGCCGCAACATCGCGTGCGCATCGGCGTCGTCGGCAAATACATCGAGTTGCAGGACGCCTACAAATCCGTCTATGAGGCGATTATCCACGGCGGCATCGCCAACGATTGCGGCGTGGAGATCGAAAAAATCGACGCGGAGGAAATCGAAAAACACGGCCCGGAGAAAATTCTCAGCGGACTGGGCGGCATCCTTGTGCCGGGCGGCTTCGGTGAGCGTGGCATCGAAGGGAAAATCATGGCGGCTCGGTTCGCGCGCGAGAACAAGCTGCCGTATCTCGGCCTGTGTTTGGGAATGCAAATCGCCACGATTGAATTTGCGCGCCATGTGCTGAAGCTCGACAACGCCCACTCGAGCGAATTCGATCCGAACACACCGCATCCCGTGATCGCGATGCTCGACGAACAAAAAAACGTCACCCAAAAAGGCGGCACCATGCGGCTGGGCGCGCAGCCTTGCCAGCTCGTCGTCGGCAGCAAAGCCGCGCAGCTCTACGGCGCATTCGTTGTCAGCGAGCGGCACCGGCATCGCTACGAATTCAACAACGCCTACCGCGGGCAAATGGAGGCGGCGGGCTTGATCATCGCCGGCACCACTTCGGACGGAAAACTCGTGGAGGTCATCGAGCTCAAGGATCATCCGTTCTTCATCGCGTCGCAGTTCCACCCGGAATTTCAAAGCAAACCCAACGCGCCGCATCCGCTCTTCCGCGGCTTCATCGCGGCGGCGCACAACCGCATTCATCACCGGCCACTCTGAGCCGCCGCCAGAACATGGGTCTGTTTCAAACAATCCATCTCGAGGCAAGCAAACGTGAGTTGCAGTTCCTCGTTATTGGCGGACTGGCGGTAAACTTCCACGGCTATTCGCGCGATACGGCCGACCTGGACTTGCTTGTTCGCCAGGAGTTGCGCGACAAATGGATCAAGTTGTTTTCTAAACTGGGCTACAAATTGTTCAGCGACCAGCCAGCTTTTTGCCAACTAGCCCCACCAAAAGTGGGAACGTGGCCAGTGGATCTCATGTTTGTTCGCAAAGCGACTTTCGATGAGTTTTTCAGATTCGGCATCACCGTCGAAATGTTCGGCGAACGTCTGCTGATTCCCAATCTCGAACACCTCATCGCCCTGAAGCTGCACGCCTTGAAACACGGCCGGATTGAACGCTATCTCAAGGACTATCTTGATGTTGAAGGTTTGGTGCGGGTCAACCAGATCAACCTGCGTCAGGAGAAAGTTCGTGAATTGTTCCTGAAGTATGGCACGCTCGACGTATATGAAAAGGTATCCCGGACCAGCGCCCAAGACTGAATGGCAGTTCAACGAAGCGGCCGCTGCCGCCGAACTCGAACTGCCTGTGGACCGCGACTTCATTTCCTACCCGCCTTCCCTTGACCCGCAAGTGATGTTGCGTCGGATCGAGGAAAACATGCCGTGGCGAAGCAGCCGCCCGGGCGAAGCCGAACGACGACTGGCAGAGAAAGTGGATGTCGAGTTTGTGCTTTAAGTGCTGCGATCTGACCCGCAAGTGATGTTGCGCCCGATTGAGGAAACCATGCCGTGACATAGGCCACGGTTTAGAGAGAAGGAGCAAAGGTGCGCGCTTGCGAGTAACTGCCCGCGTCATTACGCTGACGACATGCTGGGCCGTCTTCGAATGCAAAATGTTTTGAACCGCTTCGGCATTCGCGCCTTTTTTATCGGTCTCTCGCTTGTCTTGCTCCTGTTCACAATCTTTCTCGCGAGAGCGGAACCGACCTATCAAAGCAAGCCAGTTTCGGTGTGGCTCGACAAACTTGAGTTCACAAACATCGATCAACCGAATCCGGAACTTTACGCATTGCTCCAAATAGGGCCAGAGGCCTTGCCCTACCTGACTCGGCGGCTACGCTGTAGGGATTCCAGCAAATACTACGTCACGCTTTACTCAAAACTCCCGATGCCTGCGCAAAGGCTCCTGCCGAAACCGCGAGGTCTGAAGGATCGCTGGCTGGCTGCCTGGGCGCTCGGCGAATTTGGTTTGATGGCTCAAAGCGCGATGCCGGATTTGATCCACGCGCTCAACGACCCATCTTCAGGCGTGCAGAGACAGGCGGCTGAGGCGATTCCATTGCTTGGCCCCACAAGGACAAATAGTGTCGCTGCCCTCATTCGAGCGCTGAGTAACCCGGACAATGAGGTCCAACTTAATGCCATTCGTGCTCTTGCCTGGCTTGGCCCCGACGCCGCGCCAGCCGTGCCAGCGCTGGCCGCACAACTTCACGCTACGAACGTCCTGGCAAGGGAAGCAGCCGGGGCACTCGGACAAATTGGAACGAATTCGGCTTCGGCCATGCCTGCCCTATTAGAAGCCTTTGACCGAGGTGATGCCGAAATCAGCGCCTCGGTCATTCAGGCCATTGGTCGAATCGGGCCGCGCGCGAAGCAAGCTCTTCCAGCATTGAGAAAAATTCTAGCCGAGTCAAACCACCAGCTACACTCGGCGGCGGCGTACGCACTTGCTCGTGTTAGCGCGGGCGAGGTGGAAGCGTTTCAAGCGCTTCAGGAAGCGCTTGCGGATTCGCAGTGTCGCCAAGAGATAGTCAGCGCGCTTTGGCGGCTCGATCCCAAGCGAGCCAGAGGCGTCGCTCCGAAATTGATCAATTCACTCGTGCCAGTGAATTCGGCTTGGCCGCCTGAACCTACGACACAGCCTTTCGGGAGTGACTGGTTTCTGCTTGCGGAACTAGGGTCGTCCGTGAGAGACGCTTTTCCTGATTTCAGTCCACTTCTCACCCACACCAATGCTTTCATCCGCGTGTTTGCTGCGGTCGCCGTCTGGCAAGCGGAGCAAGACGCAGACAAAGTACGCAGCGTGCTCCTGGCAGAAATCAATCACACGAATGTCACCGTCAGGCGCTGGGCGGGTTGGGGATTAGGAAAGATCGATCCTGGCTCTCCCGCTGCGATTGCCGCGCTCGTCAGTCTGCTGGATGACAAGGAAGGCAACGTAAGCGGGTCGGCGTGCTCAGTGCTCTCGTTATTCGGAAAAAAGGCCAAGCCGGCAGTCCCGGCGATCACCCGAGCCTTGCGTCACGAGAACCCATTCACCCGGCGAATGGCCGGGGACGCGCTGATGAAAATCGATCCGGTAGCGGCGGTCAACGCCGGCAAAAGGAAACTTTGACCTACTCGAACGCCATCCAATTCCTCCAAGGCCTCCAGATCTTCGGCGCGAACTTTGGTTTGGAAACGACGTTCAAGCTCGCAGCGCTCGCTGGCAATCCGCAGGAGAAACTTCGTTTCATCCATGTCGCCGGCACGAATGGCAAAGGTTCGACGTGCGCGATGCTGGAGAGCATTTATCGCGCGGCCGGTCTGCGCGTGGGCTTGTTCACGTCGCCGCATCTGGTTTCATTTCGCGAGCGCATTCAGGTCAATCGCCAGCTCATCAGCGAAGCCGACGTGGCCCGATTGGTGGACGAGTTGCGTGAGAAATGTGGGACGGGCTTCCAGCCTGTCTCTCTTTGCGCTTCCGTCGCGAGCAAATCGGGAGATGAAGAGAGGCAGGATGCCTGTCCTACGTTTTTCGAGTTCGTCACGGTGATGGCGCTTTGTCATTTCGCGGAGCAGAAGTGCGATCTCGTGATTTGGGAAACGGGTTTGGGCGGGCGGCTCGACGCGACGAACATCGTCACGCCACTCGCCAGCGTTATCACCAACGTCCAGTTCGATCACCAACAATGGCTCGGTGACACGCTCGCCAAAATCGCCGCTGAGAAAGCCGGCATCATCAAACCGCGCGTGCCCGTCATCACCGCCACGGACGCGCCCGAAGCTCTCGCCGTCATTCGTGACAAAGCACGGGAGTGTGTCGCTCCGCTCACCATTGTTTCCGCCGCCGAGGTGGCCGCCGGGCGTGCCAGCACGATTCCGCTCCATGAACTTCGTGACAGCGAACGTGAGTCCGCTCATTCTAATCTCGATGAAGATCAGAGCCGACTCACGTCGGCTGCTACGGCTCGAGGGAGCCATTCACAGGACCAGGAGATCGTGGATTTTCTCCCGTTGCTTGGGGAGCACCAACGCCTCAACGCCGCGCTCGCAATCGCAACCGTGAAAGTGCTCGCTGCAACAATTCCAGTCAGCGATGAAACGACCGCCGAAGGACTTCGCCGGGTCGAATGGGCTGGGCGTTTGCAACTCATTGAGTGTTCCGGTCAAACCATCTTGCTGGACGGCGCGCACAATGTCGCGGGCGCGGAGGCGTTGCGCACAGCGTGGCAAAAAGATTTTGCTGACCGCCGTGCGACGCTCGTGATCGGAGTCCTGCGCGACAAGGATTGGTCGCAGTTTTGTTCCGTGCTCGCGCCGCTGGCCACGCGAATCATTCTGACGCCAGCGCAGAGCGAACGCACTTCGTCGCCGCGCGAACTTGCTGAAGTTTGCCGTCGCGCCAATGCCAATGCTGAAATCATCGTGACGGAGTCGTTGCGCGACGCGTTTAAGCAAACCTCCACGGATCCGTTTCTAGTCGTGACGGGATCGCTGTATCTGGTCGGTGAAGCCTTGGAGATTTTTGGCTGCGATCTGAGTGAAATAGTCGGCGAACGAAGTTTGAACGAATGGAGTCAGCGCCAATGACCCGGCGCTGGAAAGTTGCCGCAGTCGCTGCGGTGCTCTTCGTGCTGTTGCTTGCCGTCGCGTTGATTTGGTGGCTGCGCTCAACGATGCTGGAGTCGCCTGCAGAAATGTCGGCGCGAGCGGCACTTTCCGCTCAAGCATTTCGCGAATCCTATCTCGATCCGTCGGAGGGGAAAATCAGTTCGCGCCGTGCGGCTTGCGCCGCGTGTCACATGAATCACGGCAAGTTTGATCCGCGGCGCTGGAATTTTCTGCACGACCGTGCGCAACTCAGCCGCTCGGAGTGGGCAAATAAAATCCTGCTCCCGGTGAAATGCGGCGTCTGCCATGTTGTACCCTTTCCGGCGATGCTGCCGCGGCAAAGCTGGATTGAATCCATCGCGCGCATGGATCATATCGCCGAGGCGCGCGGGACGATGAAGTTGAACGCCGACGAGCGTTTGGACGTGCTGCATTTTTATCTTACTTTCAGCCCGGAACAGCTTGTGCCTTTGGCGAATGATCCAGATCCGGCGCGGTCGCCAATAAAATTCTTAGCGAGCGTTTTCGGCAATCCGCGAAATCCCGACACGCGCGTGCGTCCGGTTTTAGGGCATGTGCAAATTGCCGATCTCGATCGCGACGGTCAGCCCGACGTGCTGGTTTGCGACACGGACAAATCGCAGGTGAATTGGGTGCATCGCACGAACGGCGTTTGGCGCGAAGAAACGCTCGCGTCCGCACCGAATCCCGTCCACACGCAACTCGTGACGAACGCCCTCACTGGCCGTCTCGACATCGTCGTCGCGTGTCAGCGCGTGCTGGAGCCGACCGACGAACCAGTTGGCAGCGTGGTGTTGCTGAGGAACGGAGACGCGATGCGATTTACTTCCGAGAAGATTCTCGAAGGCATCGGCCGCGTCGCTGACGTCGAACCCGGCGATTTTGATGGCGATGGCGATGTTGATTTCGTGGTGGCGGCGTACGGATTCATCAAAACCGGCGAAGTCGGTTGGCTGGAAAAAAAGACGGAGGCCAAGTTTGTTTACCACGTCATCGTCAAGCGGGCCGGAGCGATTCATGTGCTGCCGACGGATCTTGATGGCGACGGGCGGCTGGATTTCGTGGCGTTGTTTGCGCAGGAGCACGAGCAAGTCTCGGCGTTCATCAACGACGGCAGTGGTGGTTTTCGTGAACGTGTCTTGTTCAAAGCGGCCACGCCGTCGTTCGGCTCGTCCGGCATTCAACTCGTCGATCTCGACGGCGACGGCGACCTCGACATCCTTTACACCAATGGCGACAACATGGATCTGCCGACGGTGATTCCACGGCCGTACCACGGCGTCCAGTGGCTCGAGAACAAGGGCAATCTGAATTTCGAGTGGCACGACATCCATCGCTTCTACGGCGCATACTCCACGGCGGTCGCCGATCTCAACCGCGATGGCCTGCCAGACATCGTGGTGACGAGCATGTTCAATGATTGGGATGATCCGAAACGCGCGAGCCTCATCTGGCTGGAAAATCTCGGCGGGCAGCGTTTCGCCGCGCATGGAATCGCGCGTGTGCCGACGCAACTGATTTCCATCGCGGTGGAAGATTTGGATGGCGACGGCTGGCCCGACATAGTCGCGAGCGGGATGTACGCCTTCGGGCCAGTCGATCGGATGAGCCGGCTGACGCTGTGGACGAACCGCCATCTGCGCCGATAAAATTCAAGCTGGCGTTCTATCGCGTGATGCAAGTGGAGGACGTGGATTGAAGCTGCGCATTTGCAACGGAGCGCGAGTTTATGCGAAGCACAACCCGCCGCACTGCGCACGCAATGCAATTCGCGGATAACCTTTCGGAAATATCCGCGCTCCATGTTTTGAAATCGCACTGCAATCACGGCTTCGGCGTTTGGTAGCCGTTGCCTTCGTCCAAATACAAAGTCGTGTTGACCGTCGTCGTTTGCAGATATTGGTGCCACACGAAATCATCATGCATGCGCGACGCCTGAAGCCGGTGTGATTTGGGCCGGGAAACTTTCGGGCCGGGAATCGTCAACGCTTCCGAGAGCACGCGGCCATCCATCGGCG
This sequence comes from Verrucomicrobiota bacterium, assembly GCA_016195385.1. Lineage (GTDB taxonomy): Bacteria > Verrucomicrobiota > Verrucomicrobiia > Limisphaerales > JACPZS01 > JACPZS01. The sequence goes on along the minus strand of JACPZS010000177.1, from coordinate 4,498 downwards.
CGGGCGGCTGAATACCAAGAATCCAAAGAATCGTCGGCGCGAGGTCGGTGTTCGCCGAAGGCAGCTGATTCACGAAACCATCGCGAAAATCCGGCCCGGTCGCGATCAGCGTGTTGTGAACGTCAAACCGGCTCAGGCTCGCGTGGCTGCCTTCGCCGGGCTTGCGCGTGCCATCGTTGCAAAAAATTCCCGGCGTGCCCGTCTTGCTTTTGTTGGCCGACCAGCGCAGCGACAGCACGACATCCGGCGCTTCCTCCGTGGCGATGTTCGCGTCGCGCAACGCGAACGTGCCGCTCATGCGCTCCTGTGTGAAGATCACGCCCGCGTAGTCTTGCCCTTGCAGAAAATCCACCAGCTTCGCGATCAAATCCGCGTCGTGTCCTGTCACGTAGAACAGCACCGAGCCGCCCTGGCCCACGATGATAATGTCGTCGGGCTTGGGCGGAGCTTTGTATTCGCGCAACGCGTGAAAGCCGGCGTTTTTCAAATCCACTTCCAGATCAACCGCGCGCGCGACGGTCGAAAATCCGTGATCGGAAACGATGAAGATGTCGGTCTGGTCGCGCAGTTTTCGGCGTTCGAGTTCGCGCAGAACGCGGGTCAATTTGTCGTCGGAACTTTTGAGTCCAGCCAGCGAGGTTTCGGAGCCGGGGCCGGTGTCGTGCTGCGAAAAATCCGGTTCGCTCAACCACAGGATCGTGAAGTCCGGCACACTGTTCGACCACAAATGCTCCAGCAGCGCGCGCGTCGTCCAGGTGTCGCGCGCTTCGTTCGGTTTCAACGCCCCCGCCTTCGGTGATTCGGGAAATGCGCCGAGCGCGTTGGTGAGAGCGTCGAGAGCTGACGCGGGGATCGCCTTGCCTTCATGCACGTTGATGCCGTTCGGAAAATCGTCGGCCCGCAGCGCGCGGTCATGGAGAATGGCGACTTGTTTAGAACCGGCGACAGCGGTTTTGCGTCCGGCATTTTGTAAAATTTCCGCGAGCGTGGCGCGTGCGAGATAGTGCCCCCCCGCCAGTTCATCACCTTTGCGGATGCTGTTGGTCGCCTGAGTGTCGATGCCTTTGAGATTGTTGATGCCCGGTCGATACTCCGCGTTGGCCATAATCCCGCTGTTCAACGGGTAAGCGCCAGTCGAGATCGCGGTGCCGTTGACTTCCGTCGCGCAGGGATAAACCGAGTGATGGTTCGCAAACGTGACGCCTGTGCGTGCGAGGCGGTAAAGCGTGGGCGTGAATCGCTCTGTCACGAAATCGGGGCGCATGCCGTCCCACACAACGATGATAACGTGCGACGCGTGGCCGGCGGCCCAGCCGGGCTGGACGACCGCGCTCGTGAACGCCAGCAATCCGGAGAGGATGAATTTGCGCATGAGATCATACTTGGGAACTTCGCGCTGAGGGTCAAACGATCTTTCGCCTGTGGAGCGCCGACGCGACTACGATGACGCGCTCAAGGTGCGCGGCCTCCAAGCCGCTTGTGCATCCGATGACAGAAAGCGAAACGCCGTGTCTGCGGGCTTCGCGAAGTGAAGCGGTATAAACTCCGTGGCGTTGCGGTTATCATCGCCGCGGGCCCTGGCTTTCGCCTTCAGGCTGGCAGTGGCAGGTGAAGTTTTTCGGCGTTCAGTTTGAAAATGGATGCACCTTGGCCGCGCACACCACGTTGTGGATCAGTCACTCCTTCAAAGGGACAAATGAACCTTGACGAAAGAACGCCCTGAAAAGTCATTCGTCAAGCCCGCTGGCCCGCGCTGAACCGCACCAGCCAAGGATTCGGGACAAAATTTACCCAACCTGGCGGTCAAGCCTTCGCGACGGCTTTCGCGGCGTCCTTGGTCCACTTGCGTTTGGGAGCTTTCATGACCAAGCCTTTTTTGATCGCCTTCGCGGTCACGCGGATGTAACGGGTTTCGCCGTTGATGACGGCTTTGACGCGCTGAAGATTGGGGAAGAAGCGCCGCTTGGTGATGGCTGTGACGTGCGTGCCGATGCCGCCTTTTTTCTTGGCTTTGCCGCTGCGCCAGATGTGGCTGCCCTTGATGGGGCGCGTGCCGGTCAATTCGCAAATTCGTGACATACAATTGTGTTCTGCTTCTTTAAGGAGCGGCGAAACTAACAATCTCGCGCTTCGTTGCAAGCACTAATTCCGCCGCCGCGATGCAGCGGTCAAATCCCTTCGCCGAGGTTCATGGTGAATTTGTCCGGCACCGTCAACTCGGGCGCCAGGGGGGCATGTTCCTGGGAGAGAATCGTGTAGTTGCGGATGTTCAAGGAAACTTTTCGGCCGTCGTACAAGGCGCGTCGCGCGTATTCCTCCTTCGTCATGCGGGCCCGGAGAATTAAGCCGGAAGCGAGTTCCAATTCCACTCGGAGCATGACGCCAAGAAAAAACGTGTGGTTCAGCGTTGCCTGATACGGATGCTCGTTGAGTTCGGAGGAAATTTGGACCGCAAAGGGACGAAAGCCGACGCGAATCTTTTCGCCATCCACGTAGCCCGTGGCGGGAAAGGCAAGTTCGCCGGCCTGCCCCACGCCGTTGTGAACCACCAGCTCCAGCACGTTCATCACACCGATGAAGCGCGCCACGAATTCGTTGAGCGGTTGTTCGTACACTTCGCGCGGCGGACCAATTTGCTCCATGTATCCACGGGAAAAAATGACGATCCGGTTCGAGACTTCCATCGCCTCCTCCTGATCATGCGTGACGAAAATCGTGGTGACGTTCAAGTCCGTGTGCAGGTGCACCAGCCATTCGCGCAACTCCTGGCGGATCTTCGCATCCACTGCGCCGAACGGTTCGTCGAGCAGCAGCACGCTGGGCTTGGGCGCCAGCGCGCGGGCGATGGCTACCCGCTGGCGCTGGCCGCCGGAGAGTTGATGCGGGTAGCGCTTTTCCAACCCGTCCAAGCCAAACAATTTCAACAGCTCCGCTACGCGCGCTTCGATGTCGGCGCGCTTCCATTTTTTGATCTTCAGGCCGAAGGCGATGTTCTTGAACACGTTCATGTTTTTGAACAACGCATAATGCTGGAAAACGAAACCGATGTTGCGCTGCTGGACGGAGAGGTCGTTGACGCGCTGGCCGCGAATGAAAATCTCCCCCGCGGTGGGCACTTCGAGGCCGGCAATCATCCGCAACACGGTCGTCTTGCCGCCGCCGCTCGGGCCGAGCAGACCGATCAACTCGCCGTCCTTCACGGAAAAGCTGACGTTGTTGACCGCGACAACATCGCCGAATTGCTTGGTCACGTTGCGAAGTTCGATGCTCATGCGGCGGATTTAGGTTCATTCACGCGCTGTGCCCGTTTGTCTTCGCGCTGCGCTTTCCACTCCAGAATTGTTTTCAACACGAGCGTCAATACCGCGAGCAACGCCAGCAGGCTCGCGACCGCAAACGCCGCCGGGCCGTTGTATTCGTTGTAAAGCTTTTCGACGCGCAGCGGCATCGTGTCAGTCTGCCCGGTGATGTGGCCGGAGACGACCGAGACCGCGCCGAACTCGCCCATCGCGCGCGCGTTGCAAAGAATCACGCCGTAGATCAAGCCCCACTTCACCGATGGCAACGTGACGTACCAAAATGTCTGCCAGCCGTTCGCACCGAGTGTGAGGGCAGCCTGCTCCTGCTCGGTGCCCGTCGCTTGCATCACGGGAATCAGTTCGCGCGCGACAAACGGGAACGTGATGAACACCGTCGCCAGCACGATGCCCGGTACGGCAAAAATGATTTTCAAATCATGTTCGACAAGCCATTCGCCAAAGAATCCTTGCAGTCCGAAGAGGATGACGAACAGCAGACCCGCCACGACCGGCGACACCGAGAACGGCAAATCGATCAACGTCACCAGCAAAGATTTTCCGCGAAACTCGAACTTGGTGATCGCCCATGAGGCGACCAATCCGAACACGACGTTGAGCGGCACGCTGATGCCCGCCACGAGCAAGGTGAGTTTAATCGCGGCCCAGGAGTCCGGATGCACCAGCGAGTCCCAACAGTATTGCCAGCCTTTGAGCAGTGCCTGCGCGAATACATTGATGAGTGGCAGCAGCAAAAACACGGCACAGAACAAAAGCGAGATCGTGATCAACAGCCATTTGAAAAATGTGGATTCCTCGGTGCCGCGTTGTGACTTACGCAGCGCCTGGCGGTCGATTCGAGTGGGAACACCTCCGGCCATAAGCTCAATTTTGAAATTGCCGCGCCCAGTTTTCGAGCAGGTTGATGATGGAAAGCATGACAAACGAAATCACGAGCAGCACGACCGCCAGCGCCATCGCGCCATTGAAATCAAATTCATCGAGACGCGTGAAAATCAGATGCGGAGCGATTTGCGTCTTGAACGGAATGTTACCGGAAATGAACACAACGGAGCCGTATTCGCCCACCGCGCGCGCGAACGCGAGCGCGAAGCCCGTGATCACGGTGGGCAGCAGCGTCGGCGCGATGATGCTGCAAAATGTTCGGAACCGGCCCGCGCCCAGCGTGGCGGCGGCTTCCT
>JACPZS010000004.1 GCA_016195385.1 Verrucomicrobiota bacterium | reverse complement strand
ATCTTCATCCCACACGGTCTGCGCCCGAACCGTCCCCAGCGGCGGGAACTTTGCAAGAAAGCGCCGGGCGGACGCGCATCAACGCCGCGGAGCACAAAAAAGTCGTGGGTGCCGAGTGACGGCTGCCGGGCGCGTCAGATGTAGCTCAACCAAGCCTCCTTGCGTCGGCGCTTGAGTTCAGCGAACCAGCGGCACGCCGGATAGAGCAGCAGCACAGCGAGGATCCAAAGCAGGTAAATCACCCCGAGGCCCAGCCCGTAGCCCGGTTTCGGAGCGGTTGCCAAAAACGAACCGAGCGCCACCTGGTAATTCGGCCAGGCGCAGATTACCGCCATCAGATGAATCAACGGTGCGTGGAGCAGGTAATAAAACAGCGGGACACGGCCGAACGTGATGAAAAACTGCGCGAGTTTGCCCATGGGGCGATCGGCCAGCGCGATGAACACGATGCCCGGCCCGATGGTCATCAAATTGTAGAGCAGCGACGGTGGATACTTCGTGCAGTCGAGGAAGGACAGGAACGTGAACGTTCCGCTTTTTTGCGTCGCCCACGGCCTCGGGTCGCCGTAAAGATTGATGAGCCGCAGCACGATGAACGCGGCGCACAACACGAGACCCAAGCGTAGCACGACTTTTCGCCGCCGCTCGCGTTTGTGCAGCAGCAGGCTTCCAAAACCATAGCCCGCCGCCATCACGCCAAACCACGGCAGCAACGAATAAAAGGGAATGAAAACGATGTTCGGCGCGAGTTGGATCACGCCACCCGCGTGGAGAAATTTCCAGACCCAGCCAAACGATCCAAACACTTCCGGCTTCACCCCATCGGTCAGATTATGCAGGCAGACAATCGCCACCCCGAGCAGCCCCACGCTTCCCGCCGAAAACCGCACGAGCGCCGCCAGCACGATCATCGCGAACCCAATCGGCCACAAAATCATCATGAAGTTGAAGTGGAAATCGAAATTGAACGCCCAGCCGAAGCGCACCGCCGTCATGTCGAGAAAGATCAACCACAGCCCGCGCGTCCAAAGCAGGCGGGAAAGTTCAGGCTTCGATTTGCCCCGCGACATGCCGGGGAGGATTCGGAAAATTCCCGCCTACATGCTCGACGCTTTGATCGCCGCCACGATTTGTTCCACGGATTCCTGCGCGTGAATGTATTTGTCGTGGTCGGTGTCCGCATCGAGATCGATCCGCGTATGCGTGCCGTCTTCCTCCACAGTGACGATGTGATCGGTATTGACGTAGATGGGGTGATGGGAAATGTCGGTGACTTTGATGAAGGCCATCGGTTTGCTCGTTCGCTTGAGTTGTCCGCGTCTGGTTACATGGAAATGGTCGGAGCGACAGGATTCGAACCTGCGACGTCTTGCTCCCAAAGCAAGTGCTCTACCAGGCTGAGCTACGCTCCGTCACCAAAAGGCACGGGCATCTTCCACGGATCAACTCGGCCAGGCAATGACTATTTCGCGCGTTTGCGTGCGCAGAGCAAAAAATCCCGCGTGCGGCGCGCCTGATTGTGCGCGCTGTCTGGCGGAACTCCAGCCCGCTTAACCGCAACCATGTAGTTGCGAAAACATTTTAACCACGGATGGACACGGATAAACACAGCGCGGCTGACGCCGCAACCAAATCAGGGGAACCACGGATTTCACGGATGACACGGATTGGAAAAAGCCCGGTAGAAAATCCGCCGTATCATCCGTGCCGATCCGTGAAATCCGCGGTTATCATTCTTCTCAGAAAAACAACATTTGTGGTGATTGTAGTACGAATGGAAGCGCGTTAGTCCGGTCGGGAGCAGACCACCATTTGGTGAAGGGCCAAGCCAAGCCGTTGCGGCTTTTTATCCGTGTCCATCCGTGATTGCACTCTCTTTTCCTCTGCATGGTTACGGCTTAAGTCATGCAAATGTTGCGCGACGACACTCACGGTGCCAGGCGCAAACGATAAAAGCGCTGCCCGTTCAGCCGGTTCGTGACTGTGGTATCGGTGAAGGTAAAATTACCGTTGGTGGAGGCGACCGGCGCACCGATGGGTTTCCATGTCGCCGGAAAATTGGTGGCAAACTCGACTTGGTAGCGCGTGCTCACGTCATTGGTCCAGGAGAGAGTGAAACCGTTTGTGCCGGGGCTTGAGGACGGTGCTTCCAATTTTGGCGGAACGAGAAACACCACTGCATCCAAGCCGATCGTGGCGGGCGGCATTGAAGGCCCGGGACTCTGCTGGAAAGCACCAAATCTCAATTCGAGATTGACGGTCTTGCCCGCGAACGCACTGATGTCAGTTGCGTTGGTGAAGTTGATAATTTGCGTTGTGACCCGCACGCCATCCAAGTAGGCCACCGCATTCCCATAGAGTGAGACTTGCGCATCCAGAAACAGATACTTCGCGCCCACCGGCACATCACCGCGCTGGGAGAGCGTGAAAGCAAAATTAGGGACTGGCCTCAGGCCGACGCCAAAGTTGCCATGCAAGCCTCTTGGAAAAAAAGCTGCCTCGTCGGGAAATTGCAATCCCGCTAGTGAAACCAGAGTTGCACATGTCGGAACTTCATCTGAGCAACCTAGATTAAGACCAAACAGACCGTTCGAGCGCCCATTGAGTTGCCAGCCAGGCAGCAATTCCTCCAACGGACCGCCACCGCCAAGCGGAGGTTGGGCGACATGTTCGATGTTCGCACTTTCGAAGTCCAGGTTGATAAACGGAGCCGACTGGGCGAAAGTGGCGGCTCGAAGAAAAAAACCCACCATCAACAACGTCGTTTTCATAACATCTAAGGTATGCTGGTCACCACGCCCTGGCTCAAGTTGCCATAGCTGCCGATGCCCGTGGCAGTGGTTACGTAACTGCGCACCATGTAGTTGGTTGCGGTCGCCGAGGCGGTGGTCGAATATGTGGTGAGCGAAGTAGGCCGGCCATTGAGCCGCGTGAACGGGCCGGCCGGGCTGGCGGCGCGAAAGATGAAGGAGTAAGAGCCGGGTTGGTTGATGCTCCAATTGATCGTGGCCGTATTGTTGATCAGGCTGGTGCCGGTGATGGTGGGTGGTTTGATGTATTTCATGCGCAGCGTAGGATCGCCCTGAATGTTCAACCGCGATACGTAGAAGCGGGTTGGCAAACGACGACACTCACGGCACCCAGCGCAAACGGTAGAAATGTTGATCCACAAAGGGGTTGTGTTTTTTGGGGTCGTCCGTGAAGGTGAAAATGCCGTTGGTGGATGTGACCAAGCCGCCAATGGGTCGCCACACTCCGGGCAAACTGGCGGCATATTCCACCTGGTAAGCTGTGCTCACATGATTGGTCCAGGAAAAACTAAAACCGCTAGTGCCGTACGATAACGACTCCGGTTCGACGTGAGGCGCAGTGATAAATTGAAACGAGTCGAAGAGTGCCACTGTTGGTAGGGACTTGATATCGATTATGAGCTCCACATTTTGGCCGGCAAAAGCTCTGATGTCACCTGCTTTCCCGCCTACGACCACTCCATTCATACTGACGGTGTAGGTTGGCAGATAGGAACCCGTGATTGAATAGCCAACGGCGTTGGTAGGCACGTCGCCACGCTGCGACAGCGTGGTTGGTGTGCTGAAGTCGGCGCAGTCGGAGAAAAAGAGAGCATGATCAGAGGTTGCCCATGTCAGAACACCACGTTGATAAAGTCCAATTCCTGCATCACCGCCATCGCTCCTCGAGCCACAGTACGCATTATACGCGATCGTTATTACTTTCACGCCTCCGTTGGTGATTTGCCATCCAGGCAGGAGATCCGCGATCGGGCCGCTGCCATACAGGAATCGTTCGTCGTCCGGATAAATCCGCAGCGTGCTGGTGTTTGTGTTGACCAACCGCTACCAGTACGAACGATCTGTTCACCACGCAAAAGATAAACCCTTTTAGTAGGATCATCGGGGATGCTGGCTGAGAAGGCCGATGTCGTGACTATTGGATTGCCGAACGGGCCATCCATTGAGGCTGCTCGATAGACGTGAAACGGTGTTAATGGTGTTCGACCAGACCAGGTGAGCGTCACTGTCCCGCCACTCAAGACACTGCCGGTGATAGTGGGTGGCCGCAGCGGGTTTAGGCGAAGCGTGGGATCGCCTTGGATGCTGAACCATCGGTGAATGGCGGCGCGTTGGCAAACGACGACACTCACGGCGCGAGGCGCAGGCGGTAGAAGCGCTGGGCGATGGCTTGATTGGTGGCCGACGTATCCAGGAAGTGAAACGTACCATTGGTGGAGGCGACTGGCGCGCCAATAGGTTTCCATGTCGCCGGAAAATTGGTGGCGAACTCCACTTGGTAGCGCGTGCTCACGTCATTGGTCCAGGAGAGAGTGAAACCGTTTGTGCCGGGGCTTGAGGACGGTGCTTCCAATTTTGGCGGAACGAGAAACACCACTGCATCCAAGCCAACCGTGGCTGGTGGCATGGATGGCCCGGGGCTTTGGGGAGTTGCCCCAAACTTCAACTCAAGATTGATGTTTTTCCCGGCAAACGCGCTGATGTCATACGAAGTTTGTCGCACGCCATCTATAAAAATTCCGAAAGCGGCGAAGGTAGAGAGGTGGACATCCAGAAACAGATACTTCGCATCCATCGGCACATCGCCGCGCTGGGAGAGCGTTATTGCGAAATTTGGAAAGGCTACTATGCCCATGCCAAAATGCCCATGCATTCCGTTTGGAAAGAAGAATCTTGCGTAACTATTCGGCACACTCAATCCCTCGCTGGACACAAATACGCTGCAATAAGAGTCAAAACAAGGACTACCATTAAACGGCAAGCTCCCATCAGTTCTCCCGTTGATTGCCCACCCTGGCATCACAACGGACAGAGGCGCGCCGCCGCCCTCAAATGGGAATGGGTAACCAACGATGGCATTCGTATCCACCATCTCAAAATCCAAATTGATGAACGGCGCGGCTTGGCCACAATTTACCGCCAGCCAAACCGCAAGGCTCAGGAAAATGCTCTTCATAACAGCTAGGGAATGTTCGTCATCGCGCCCTGGCTCAAGTTTTCATAGCTCCCAATGCCGCTGACCACATTGAGCGCGCCTCGAACCATATAATAAGTTTGGCTGGCAGAGTCGCTGGTGGAGTAGGTCTGAGTGTTGACGGCCAGCGGCGTGGGAGTGAGCAACGTGTAGGGTCCATTGACGGCAGCGGCCCGATAGACGTAGTACTGCGAGCCGCTTTCGCCCAGATTCCAGTTCAACGTGACCGTGGTGCCGATGTGGCTGGTGCCCGTGATGGCTGGGGGTTTGATCGGTTGGTGGCGCAGCGTCGGATCTCCCTGAATACTGAGCCATCGGTGAATCGTCGGGAACGTGCCCGTGTTCGTGAAATTATTATTGATGGAATAAAGAAACGACGCGCCCAGCGTATCACCCAGGGCCATCAGCCCCAAGCGCCAGCGCGGGTTGAACGCCGAGCTGGGGAGAACGGCGAGAGTGAAGCTGGGCTTGGCCAGGATGCCTCTGGCTATATTGTTTGACAGGTTGAAATCGGCAAAGAAGGAACCGTGGATGGCCCAAAATCCAATGAGCGGTTCGGAGTTGGTTTTGATCAAGTCCGTCGTATAAACCAGACCCGAAGGGTTGAAGGCATTAAACGAACTGTTGTAAATCTGGTCATTGTAGCCGCCACCCTCGGTAAAGGCCCAGATGTAGCGAAGAGGAGCCTTTAGGTAGTTGTAATTGTCGCGGAAAGGTTCTCCCACGGTCAATTTTCCCGGCCAGCTTCCGTAAAACGATTCGGTGGCGCGCCGCGCATCGATCATGGCCAGGCCGGTATCCACGTAGGTTGTGGCAATGATTTGATCAAGCAACGGGAAGGTTCTGCCTGTTTTTAGCCGGTAGTTGTGGTTCTTGCTTAAATACTGGTTGATGAGGGCCACTTCACCACTTTGCAGGCTGGTGCTGTTGTCAGCGATGCCAAAGCTCGTGAGGCGCGCGAAGTCGATGCGGCCCACCGCAAGCTGGATGGTGGCCGTCGCATAATCATTCGTGAACTTGCCATCATTGGGATATTGGTCATTCTCATTAAAGTTGGAGTCCTGTAAACTGGTGGAGCTGTCATCCTGCCAGGCGGCATCACCGGCAATGTCGCCATAGAAGACGTCCGCTGACCAGGCACCGGCATGATGCGGAGGTGGTGCACCATTTTGAGTTGAATGCCCATCCGACGCCAGTAAACCGGAATACGGCACGGTCACATGGCCGAGAATGATGACGGCCTTGGTGGTGGCATCCGTGTTGGCTTTGATCCAAGCCTTGTTCGCCAGCACATTTGTTCCATTAGGAATCGAACTGGTTGTCCATGCATCAATGTGTCGCGGCGCATTGGGATTGATGATTACCTGCCAACCATCGCCGATGAGATCGTTGGTAAACCTGTTCAAACTGGTGCCAATCTGGCTGGCCAGGTTCGTTTCGATGAGCAACAACGCTTTGCCGCGGTTATGGACAGCCGGGATACTTACGCCGCCTTGCGCGAGTTCGTACTGTTGGCTATTCGGAATATTGTTATCCACCACTTTGTAGTCGTAGATCGTGCCGGTCGCAATGGTCGTATCAGAGAAACTGGGCACATTGGTGCTGGCCACAATGGTTGTCCAAGTCGCCGTGCCGTTCACGCGCCGAAGGACTGCATAGTTGGTCTGCGAATTGTGGGAGACATTCGTCCAAGTAAGGTCAATGCGCGCCGGCGGGCCAGTAATACCCGTGGCCGTCACGATCGGGACCGTGGAGGCGGCCAAACTCCCTCCATCGACTGAAATAGGTGTGCTGGTAACACGCCACGTGCTGGGATTGATGTCTTGCGGGCAGAGCCGCCACACAGTGTCCAAGCGTTGAGGGTTCATCTGCGCCTCAGTCTTGAAATTGATACCGTCCATCATCCAAAAGAAGGTGCGGGCGTCCGTTTGGTGCCGGACGACAATGTCCGTCTTGCTGTCTTGTGAGGGAGCCGGAATGTATCCGGTACCAACCGCTCCAAATATGTTAGTCACCAAAATGTTGCTATACGTGCCAAAATCTCCGGCGTTGAATATCCGCAAATCCCCGTCACCAAAAGTGAAGATGTTTGTCACCGCCGGGAATCCGTTCGTAATGATTTGCGGGTTGAGCACAATTCCCGCCTGGCCGAGGATCAGCCCTTGCGAATTGGCGGTGTATTGGATGCCGAGTTGTGCCGGGAATATGGTTTGGTTGACCAGCAGAAGATCCGGCTGGCCATCTTTGGTGCTGTTGTTGGTGGAGCTGCCGAAATCGCCCACGGCGGCGAGGTTCCAGCCGGCGGCATTGAGCGGCGAATTCGGGGCGAACGTCTGGATGCCCAGGCGGGTGGCGCCATCCATGTACCAAATCGCCTTCGAGCCGGTGGCTTTGTTCTGCCACACGATGTCCGCCTTGCCATCCTTGGCCGCGGGGCCTCCGTTGATCCAACTGCCCATGTCCGTGGCCCCGATAATCGTCCAACTCGTGCCCGGAAAGGACATGATCTGCACACCCGTCACGGCGCGCAGGAACGTATTGGTGCCGGGCGTGTAGTCTTGGTAGCCGATGACGGTGATGTCCGCCGAGTCGTTGCGAAAAAGAATCTCGGGCCGGCCGTCAAAGACGTTCACGGGCACGCCATTGCTCAAACTGCCAAAATCGCCACCCGCATAAAACTGGCCGGCATAGTTGTTGGGGTTGGTCTGGTTGATGTATTCCTGGCTGCCCACGGTGTGGCCGTAACCTTGCATGCCCCAGAACCACACTTCGCCGCAACTGCCAGCGCCCAGGAGTCCATTGCAATCGGTGCGCCACCAGATCAAATCCGGCTTGCCATCCAGGTCGAGGTCTTGATCGACAAACGTGGGCGGCGGTGGACTGGCGGCCTGCATAAGGTGGCCAAACAGTAGCATCATCGCCGCGAAAAGCCAAATGACGGGCCGCATAAGTGAGGAAAAAATCCTTCCCTCGCGGCGGAGTGAACGTCCACGCGAGCCGATGGAGCGCGGATATGCGCGCAGCGCTATCCGCAGCTTTTCACGGATTGTCTGTCCGACAAATCTGCGCCCCAAACCAACGGCGGCGGTGGTGGGGCGCGTCGCTCCGCGCGCGCCGTTTTCGGGCAATTCGTGTGTCGGCGCGCAGGGGACTGCGCGCCCTACCAACCCATTCCACCACGAGCACGCGCGCATCAAACCAGTTATTTTAGCTGCAAGGTTCATGTTCAATTCTGGTTGGGGTTGGCGGTTGCGGGAGCAGGGGCGGCACCATCCGTGGCCGGAGCGGGCGCGGCTTGATTCGGGTCGGGTGTTGCGGGCGCGGCTGCTCCATCGGGCGCGGGCGCCGCATTCGGGTCGGGCGGCGGTGGCTGAAGCTTGGGATCGTTGGCAAGAGAGGCACCCGAAAAAGCCTTGAGGATCGAAGCGACGAGGGCGTCCTCGGCGGCATTTTGTTCCGGCGTCTGGCTCGCGCGATGTTCGTCGTAGGTTTTGGGATGCGTGATCTCGAATTCGGCCTGTGCTTCGGCGGCGAGTTGTTCGGGTGTCTTGGTGAACAGGCGCAGGTATTCGTCCGGGTCGGTGAAGGCAAGCGCGGCCAGGCGGCGGCTCTCTGCCTGATCGGGAGAATTGTAGAGGGCGAGCGTGTCGGCATCCTCCGGCGGGCCGACAATTTCCCACGTCACCGGGTCGATGCCCCAGCGCCCGGTGGTGCTTTCGAGCTGGCTTTGATCAACCAGCACCAGCGGCCCCTGGTCGATGGCCTCCACCGGCGCGGCGGTGCCAGCCTCGGGCGCGGGCGCGAGTTGCGCTTGAGTGATATTATGGATGGAGAACAGAAATGTCCCCAAGCCCAAAATGACCGCCCTTTTTTTCAGCATAGAATTTCTCCTGCCTATTTTGATTTGTTTCCTTTTGTAATTTGCTTCTCGCATTTCCTTTCTCAAGTGTCAAGCAGGGAATCATGCCCGTAGTGGCACCCTCGCTCTTTAGGTGGGGCGAGCGTCCGCGCGAGCCAGCTCGTCGGTAGCCTCACTCCACCGAACTATTCCATTACCAACACGTCATTAAGTCATCAAAGCACGGTCTTGGCGTTGACTCCGGCGCGCGGCCCTCCAAGGCCGCAGTGCGCACGCGGCTCCAGTGGCGCGGGAGTTGTCCGGGATTGCCAGGGCCTTCTCTGCCTGCTGCCGGCTGGATGCCCGTGCTCCGGAAAATTTACAGCGAGTTGCCGGGCAACGCTGTCGTCGGCCAGTGCCGACAGATTCAATCGCAGCCCGGAAATGCTCCCAGCCGGGTTTGGAACGTGTGTTGGCGGTACCGGAAACGCCTGCCGCGAAGCTGATGCGCGCGATCCAGCCGCCAGCAAGGTACCCGGCGCGGCTGCCGCGTATATTGCTGGCGCCAGCAACAACCTCGGCGCGCGTGCCGCGTGTGTTGCCGGCGCCAACAACGCTCTCCGCACGGCTGCTGCGTACGTGGCTGGCGCCAGCAACGTCCCCGGCGGTGTCGGCGCGTACATCAACGGCGCCGAGATCGGCGTCGGCACAGGCGCGGCGTGCTTCGCTGGCGCCACAAATGGATAATTTTTGCCGGGTAAAGGCGCAATCAGGCGGAAAATTTTTCCTATATGGTCTGGGTCAAGTTGGCGTGTGACAGCAAAAGCCGTTATTTTTCGCGTTTTTCACGAATGTAGCGCGGCATAAGTAGCATCCAGGGCATAGGAGTGCTCGTTGGCACGGGATAAGCTAAATCCTCCAAGCGTATGAAAAACACACAAGAGTTTTTCCGTCTCGGGGATAAGGCCCTCACCGGCCTGACCCAATTCGAGGGCGCGATCGGGCTGACGCATGTAACTGTGGCCAGCTACGGTCCCGTCCTGGTGGACGCCAAGACCAAGTCTCAGGCGTTTGAACAGGCACGCTTCGACAAAGCCAAAGGCTATACCGTCCTGCGGGAAGCCCGGTCGGAAGCGCAGGATTATCTGTTGAGCGTGCGCAATTATCTTACCGGCTTCCTGGGTAAGAACTGGTCGGCCCTATGGACGCCGCTGGGGTTCCTCAATAACTCCCTGGCTCTGCCCAGCACGGACGCCGGCCGTTGCCAGATGCTGGACAAGGTGAAGCAATACTTCACGGCCAACCCAGGGCAAGAGAACGCCCAGAAGCAATACACGGCTGCGCAGGCGGATGCGCTCTGCACGGCCCTCACAAATGCCGCCGCCGCCATTGATGACAACAAGGTGAGCACTCGCACAGCCCGCGACGCGCGCGACACCGCGCAGACCGGGCTGAAGAACAAGTTGCAGGAACTGCGCTCGGAACTCGAGACGGTGCTCGATGCGGAAGATCCACGCTGGCTCAAGTTTATCGACCGCATTCCCGGCGATCCCAGAGTGCCTGAGCAAGTCACGGGAATTACCGCCACGGCACAGCCCGGCGGCATCATCGTGGTGGACTGGCCGGACGCGACCCGCGCGGCACGCTACAAGGTGCTCAAGCAAGTGGTGGGCACGGACCCGGATTTCGTGCTGGCGACCACCGTGGACGATAGCGATGCGCAACTCACCGGTGTGCCCAGCGGCGCGACGGTGAAATTGCAAGTCGTGCCCGTGAACGGGGTGGGTGAAGGCGCGGCCAGCGAAGTCATCCAACTCCAGGCGGCCTGAAGCATAAGAACATTCAGCAAACGGTCTTCCTGGCTTTACGGCCGGGAAGATCGTTTTGATTTTATGTATAAGCTGATGAGCCTTGAATCACCGCGGCGCGTGCGTCGTGCGCAATTTCAGATGCTTGAGCGACGAAGCGGTGAGATTTGCCCAGCAGGCGTTGCGGTTGGGGAGGTCTGGTGGACGATGCCCCAAGGTAGCTCGTAAATTCCAACCCGGGGTTTTGGTTATAGTCTTGTCAGACTTTCGCGGGCACTATGATGAACGGCATCCCGCGGCGGCAGAAGAGCCGTTGCAGTGCGAACACCGCATAGTTGTGGAGCCAGCGTGTCCAGATGGTTTCCTTCGTGAACGCGAGTTGCCCGCCGAACAAAACGGCGTTCGGATATTTTTTGAGCAGGGCATCGCTCAACTCGGTGATTTTATCAATGATGTCATGACCGACCTCCGTGACGCCTTCCGCTGCAAAACCATGACGTTGGGCGAACTCGACGTAGCGCTGGACGCCGTCGGCGGTTTCGGATTTGAGCCGGTCCAATTCCTCCGCGCCCTTGAAGCTGCCGGCGTCGAGCGCGCCGACCTGCACGAAAATAAAATTGCCGAACGTCTCGGGGAACAATCGCGGGATGCCGAGGAACGTGTGCAAGCCCAGCCCGTTGAAGCCGTTGACGAACACGATGGCGGTGCGGCCTTTGGTGACGCGTTGGATGCCAGTGGGATTCGACTCGGCGAACGTCGGCAGCTCGGCGGTTTCAACGAGCGTGTCCAGCCGTTTCAAATCTTTCATCGCGCCGAGGTAGTGGCGCTTGACGAGGAACGCGAGCCCGACCACCGCGCCAGTCACGACGAGCGTGATCCAGCCGCCCTCGTGGAATTTCACCACGCACAGCGAGGCGAGGATGAAGCTCGTGAAGCACAGGCCGATGCCGTTGACGAGCAGCTTGCTTTTCCAGCGCGGTGCGGTCGCGCGGTTTTTCCACCAATGCCGCACCATGCCGAATTGCGACAGCGAGAACGTGATGAATACGTTGATGCTGTAAAGCACGACGAGCAAATCCATCGCGCCGCGCGTGGCGAGCATCACGAACAACCCCGCGCCGCCCATCAGCAACACGCCGTTCTGTGTCACGAACCGGTCGCTCAACGTCGCGAAGCGTCCGGGAAACCAGCGGTCGAGCGCCATGTTCGCCAGTACGCGCGGGCCGTCAATGAAACCCGCCTGCGCCGCGATGAACAACAGCACCGTCGCTGACAACATGCTGATGGTGACGAACCAATGTCCTGTCGCGCTTGGCCACGACGCGGTGATGTTCTCGAACAACACGGCGTTGAGCGTCTTGCCCTCGATCGGTTTCACCGCGTAGAGCAGATACGCGAGCAGCAGGCCGAACACCGTAATGGCGAGCGACGCGCCCATGTAATTCATCGTGCGCTTGCCCGTCTGCACACGCGGTTCGCGCAGGATGGGCAGGCCGTTGCTCACGGCCTCGATGCCCGTGTAAGTGCCCGCGCCCATGCTGTAAGCGCGCAGCATCAACGCGAGCATCCCGAACAAACCAAGCTCCGTGTGGGCGCTGCGGACTTGCGTCGCCGTCTGGCTGACGATGGCGGGAAAATCTCCCGCGTGACCGACCACGGCCACGAGAATCGCCACCGCGTGCGTGCCGACGAAAAGGAAAAACACCGGCAGCCACAACAACACCGACTCCCTCACGCCGCGAAGGTTCAGCACCGTGAGAAACACCACGCCGCCCGAGGCGATGGCGAGTTTCCATGGCTGCCACGCGGGCGGCAGCACGGAGAAAAGTTGATCCGCGCCGCTGGCGATGGAGATCGTGATCGTCAAAACATAATCCACGAGCAACGCCGAGCCGGACACCACGCCCGCTGCCGGCGAGAGCAGTTTGCTGGCGACGAGATAACCACCGCCGCCCGACGGGAACAGCTCGATGATCTGCCGGTAGCTCATGCAGATGACGACGATGGTCGCCACGCACGCGAACGCGACGAACACGCTCAACGCCGTGTGCGTGCCCAGCGCCTTGAAGGTTTCTTCCGGCCCGTAGCACGACGACGACAAGCCGTCCGCGCCCAGCCCCACCCACGCGAGCACGGCGATGAGTGAGATTTTGTGGAACAGGCTGCGGTCGGACAGATCCCGCGCCTTGCCGATGAACAATGTTTTCAGACTCCAGTTTTTCATAAACAAACGACTGCGGTTTGCACGAGGGCTCGAAGCTCCCGCGCAAACATTTTTAACTGGGGATCGTGGAAACCCACCACACGGTGGGGCAGAGGATCGCCCTTCCAAGGGCCGACGAGGTTAGCTGACGGGCTGGGTCTTGAAAGTGACCTGGTCGAGGGTTTGCCCCGGCCTGCGCCCCGTCCTGATGTTGCCATCAGGAATTGGTTTCCCCGTGCTGCCTTGCAGGAAGGCAAGGCAGCTTAGGCTGCAACGATGAAGAGTGTGGCCAAACTGTGACGTGTTGTCAAATAGAGGAAGAGAGGGTGACCATTTTTACAATGATGATGCGCTACGTGCCTGCAGGAGCGTCGGGAAACTACTCAGATCAGGGTTGGAATTTTTTACTCAGTGTGCCTGCCGCGGCATTGGCGGGCAGCGAGACTTAATCCGTCGCGCCCCAGCGGGTCGCTTTGAGGAACGCGAGCAGGTCGGCGAGTTCCTGGCGGCTCAGTTGTTCATCAAGACCGCTGGGCATCACGGAGACGGAGCCGGGGCGCATCTCGGCGATGTCCGCGCGGGCGACGCGCACTTCGGTGTCCGGGCCGGTGGCGAGCACCACTTCATCGAGCGCGTCTTTGCGCAAGACGCCATTGTGTTGGTCGCCCGACTTCGTCAACACGATCATCGGTTCGTAGCTGCGCACGAAGCTCGCGCTCGGATAAACAATCGCCTCCAGCAAATCCCGCTCGGTGCGGACCTGGCCGATGCGCGTGAGGTCCGGCCCGACCTTGCCGCCCAGATAACCAATCGTGTGACACGATGCACATGCGGCCTTCTGGCTGTTGAAGATCGTCTGGCCGCGCCGGATGTCACCATTCTTGAGCGACGACGACAGTTCTTCGAGGTGCGCTTTTTGTTTGGCGGCGTCGGCGTTCAACGTTTCGGCGAGCGCGTCAACCTGCCGCCGCACGATTTCCGGGAAATTCGTCATGCGCGGTTTGAGCGTCTCCGGTCGCAGACCGGCGAGGCCGGCGGATTTTTTCAGCGAAGCCACGAGGCGGACGCCGAGTTTTTCGTCCGAACATTTTTCGTATGCGCCGAGCAGTTTCGGCACTTCGAGCGGCCCGGAAGTTTTGATGGTGTCCGTCAGCAAGCCGAGTTGTTCGGCGCTCAATTTAGCTTTCGCCAGCACGTTCGCGGCGGCGCTGCGCGTCAGCACGGACTTGCTAGGCTCAACATGCGCACGCACAAACTCGAACAATTCCGGTTCCAGCCCCGCGCCACCACCGGGCAAGGCGGCGAGCGCGTCGATGCGCACATCATCCGCGACGGATGTATCGCGGGCGACGCGCGCGAGCGCCTCGGCGAGTTTCGTCGTGTCCCCTTTCGTTGGAGGCAAGGCGCGCGCCGCGGCCACCGCTTGCGCGACCAGAACGGCGTCTTTCTCTGCCAAAATTCGCGCGAGTTCATCCAGCCAGGACGCGGGCGTTTCTTTCAAACTGGATTTGGCCATCGCGCGCAGAACCGTGAATCGCGCGTCCGGGGAACTTCCTTCATCGCGCAACGCGGAGACAAAGAAAGTTTGGACCACCGAATTGCGCGCGAAGCTCGACAATAAACGCTCCAATTCGCCGCGCGCCTCGGCGCTCAAGGATTTGTCCGCGAGGCGTTGTTGGAAAAACTCCGTGAGCGCCGGCCCCCAGTCCGGATGGCGGTTCACGATCCACAACGCCGTTTCCTTGAGCACGGGATCGACCGACGCCAGCGAAGGAGTGACTGCCTCGGCTTTCAAGTCGCCTTTGTCCATTTGATCGAGGGCCAGCATCGCGGCCCGCTTCACCCAGACGTTCGTCGCCTTCAAACCAACGGCGGTGTTGGTGGCACCGCCGATTTCGACCAGCGCGTAGGTGAGCGAGTGCTCGTTCACGCGATCCGGTTTGTCAATCGCCGAGAGCAACGCTGGCACCGCGCGTTTGTCGCCGAGGCGGCCGAGCGCTTCGCTGGCTGCACGCCGGACTTGTAGCGTGTCGGTTCGCAACAGGCGGAGCAGTGGATCGAGCGCGGCAAGATCGCGCCAGACGCTGACGGAGTGGACCGCCGCGTGGCGCACGCTCTCATCGCTGTCGTCCAACGCCGTGCGCACGGCTTCGCGCGCCATGAGACTGTCGATGCGCGTGAGCGCCCAGACCGCGTTGCGACGTGTCTCGACGCCGAGTGTTTGCGTGAGCGTCAAATCCACACTGCGATCCTTGATCTTTTTTACCGAAGTCGTCACCGCCTCGCGCAACGCAGGCACGGCGGCGCTGCCTTGTTTGGTCAACTCGCGAATGACCCGTTCGACCACGGCTGGCCGGGAGTCGCCGAGCCGCGCCACGAGTTCGGCCGAGTTCACGTTCGCCCAATTGAGCTTCAATCCGCGCGCGTCATCGATCTTCGGTGCGTCTTTGCGGCGCACGCGATAAATCGCGCCGAGCACGTCGGGCTTGTAAAGCTGCGAAGTGGGGCAACAAACTTTATACCAGCCGCCGGTGTCGATCACGAGCAGGCTGCCGTCGGCGTCTTCGATCACGTCGGTCGGATGGAAATCCGGATTGTCCGACACGAGGAAATCGCTGTCAGTCGTCTTGAAGGTCGCGCCATCGGGCGCGAGCACATGGCGCGTGACTTTGTGCATGTTGAAAAGACAGGCAAAAAGATTGTCGCGATAGTCGTCGCCGAAAATACTCGACGCGTACCGTGTGAGACCGCACGGCGCGGCGGGGCCGAGTTGCGTCATCACCGGCATCAACTCGCCGGTTTTTTTGTGACTGTCGGTCACGTCATTGACTTTGCCGTAAACGCCGCCGTAAATCGCGTGCAGCAGGCCGTCGCGCCGGCCGGGCGCGGTGAAATCCACAAACGTCGTCGTGAAAAATCGTTCGCCGGTTGGCGAAAAAGCGACGCCGACGGGATTGTCCATGCCACCGGTCATCACGGGTTCGAGCCCGGTGCCGTCGGGCCGCATCCGGAAAATATGCGCCGCGCGTGTCGTGAATTTTTTCCCCGTGCCAAGCGTGTGCTTCTGTTCGGCGAACGCGCCTTTGCACCAGTAAATAAATCCGTCCGGCCCGAGATACGGCCCGTGCAAATCATTCATGCAGCCGGTGATCGTCCCGCCCTTGAACCATTCCTCGCGTTTGTCCGCGATGCCGTCGCCATCGGTGTCCGTAAGTTTCCAAATCGTCGGCGGCGCGGCGACGTAGAGCGAGCCGTCGAACCAAAGCGCGCCTTCGGGAAACATCATCTTGTCGGCGAAGACCCCGGTCTTGTCGAAGCGACCATCGCCGTCGGTGTCTTCGAGGCGGACGATGCGATGCGTCGGGTTGGCGATTTGTTTGTCGCTCTTCTCGCTGTTGCCGGAGGAATCGGTGACGTACAGCCGGCCTTGCTCATCGAAGTCCATTTCGATGGGGCGATCAACCAGCGGCGGGCCGGCCACGAGTTCAACCTCGAAGCCATCGGGCACGGTGAGGGTTTGCGTGGGGAATTTGAATTGTGCGGCGCGCGCTGGATCAAGCACGGCGAACGTGGCCAGGCCGAGGAGAATCAAGGAGAGTAGTTTCATGGCAAGAGCGGATGATCGTTTCGCAAGCGAGTTAATTTTCTCCATTGAATCACGGCCACGGAATTTGGCGATAGAAAATCTCCACGAACATCGCGGCTTCCGCACGCCTCCATCCGTCAATCCACACGCTGCCGGCCTTTCACCCGGCATCCAACGGACTCCGCACCCCCAGCCCCGGCTTGCTCATCACGTGCGTGTAAATCTGCGTCGTGCTCACGTCTCGATGCCCCAGCAAATCCTGCAGCGTCCGGATGTCCGTGCCGCCCTCCAGCAGGTGCGTCGCCCGCGTAAAGCGCTTCACGGCGAAGCGCCACGCGGCCTGCCGCTTCAAAATGGACTTTTTCGCAACGGATGCTTCACCAAGTGGTGCCGCAACTGAGCCTTCAAGAAGCGCCGCCCACCGCCGCTCTTCAAATACCGCTCCCGACCCAACGCATCTGCCTCTTCAAGATACGCCTCGTAATAAATCACCTGCCACGGGCTTCGATATGATGTCGCAAATGCCTTGCCTGCCTTATGCTCGGCCAACCTCCTCCGCAGATCCGTCGAGAAACCAATGTAAAGCCCGTCATCAGAGTCCGATTGCAAGACATACACGTAAAACATGGCCCTGATTTACTCACAAAGCCGCGTGAGGCGAAGCCTTTTACGCGGCCATCACGCACCGCGATCTGCCTCCGCTCCAGATCCAAATCCTTTACCCGCAGACGCAACAGCTCCATCACCCGTAGCCCGCTCCCGTATAAAAGTTTCAACGGCAGCGCGTAAGCCTCGTCCACCGCCGCCAGCACTCGCTCCGTTTCCGTCCGGCTCAACACCTCCGGGAGGCGCGCCGGACGTTGCGCCCGGGCATACTCGCCGATCTCGCCCAGCGGCTCGTGCAACACCTCTCCGTAGAGAAACACCAGCGCGTTCAACGCCTGGTTCTGCGTCGCCGCCGCCACATTGCCCGCCGTGGCCAGGTGCGCCAGAAACTCCTGCACCTCCCCCGCCCCCATCGCCCGCGGATGCCGCCAGCGCTTCTCCCTCTCCGCATCCGGTTCCCCTCTCCGCATCCGATGGGGAGAGGGGTTAGGGGTGAGGTGAGAGGGATCCCTCTGAAACTTCAGGAACCGCACGATCCACTGCCAGTAGGTCTCCTCCGTCCGCTCCGAGTAATGATGAAACCGCATGATCTCGTGCAATTGGTCCCGCAACTTCGCCTTGGGGTTGGGCACGATTTTTTCCTTGGGCCGCCGCTGTCGTGTTTGCTCCGTGCTCGGCGACAAAAAATCAGGACTCGCTTTGGAAATCATGGCTGGACAGAGCTTTGTCAAAGGCATTGAATTCCGCCAGATGAATATCGCGACAAAACCAGCCCCAAAATGTCGCTCACCTAAATGTTAGGCGACACACCATTGTGAGCGACAGACATCAAATCTTGGATGATCAGGAGTTTTGGACTCGGCTGGAGTATGACGCATCTCACTGGCTCGAAAGTTCGGACGACAAGACACTCCGACGATTTTGGATTGATGGCTTTCTCCCTGAGTCCATCACCGACACGATACGCGGTGCGGATGTGGAGGGGACGGCATGGGTTGGTATCGGTGGGAGAGAGCAGTGGCCGTATCGCTTTGTTGTCTCTGTGCCTCAGAAGATGCTTCATCGTGGTAGGCAGACTTTCGCCATTGAGCAGCTTTCCCTCAGCGAGGCAGAGCAGACATTACAGATCGAGGTTGTCAGTGAGAAACAAGTCGCCTAACCATGCGCTGCAGCGAACCCGGCCATCGCGTCCAGGTTGCAATCGAACGTCCTCGTGTGCCGGGTCGCTGAGCTTGGGTCGTTAGGCCGATTTGCGCGTGAGTAGATTTGGACGAAACTGTCAAATAGCAATATGAACACTACACACATCACTTCTCGCCATCGCGTTTCCACGTCTGCGCTTTCGATTGCGCTGCTCGTTTGTTCGGGGCTGTGGTTGCTCGCCGCTTGCGAATACCACGCGACCAGCGGATTCAAAGCCGATTGGTCAGCGACACCTTTGTTCTGGATGCTGGCGGTGGTGCTGACTCCGGCGATTTGTTTTACTGGCGGTATAATTTTGTTTGACCAGCGCAGGCAGCGGTCGTTTGGCCTTATTGAGTGGTGGGCGTTGCTGGCTGCATTTCTTCCAGTGACGCTTGGCACGTTGTTGTCAGTTTGGGCCGTGAGAACACTGTTCTTGATGAGCGGTGTATGACTCGGCCTAACCATGCGCTGCAGCGAACCCGGCGGGGCGTCGCGGTTGCAATCGTTGCGTCCCGTGCGCCGGGTCGCTGAGCTTGGGTCGTTCGGCAAAAACATGCTGTTGCTTCGAGCACTAATCTCGTTTCTCGCACTGCCCGGAATGGTCGCGGGAGTGATCCCGGCATGGCTCGCCGCAAGGGCAACCGTCGATCGCGGCACTCTGCCCTGGGCCGTCGGCGTGATGGCAGTCGGGTGCATTCTGTTGTTTTGGTGCGTGCGGGATTTCTACGTCTCAGGTCGAGGCACGCTGGCGCCGTGGGACCCGCCAAAGCATATTGTTGTTGTCGGGCTGTATCGGTATGTGCGCAATCCGATGTATCTGGCGGTGCTGACGATCCTCTCAGGTTGGGCATTGCTCTACCACTCGCAAACGCAGGTCGGCTATCTTTTGCTCTTCCTTGTTATCTTTCATTTGCGCGTAGTTCTCTTCGAAGAGCCGTGGCTTCGCCGTCAGTTTCGCGAGGAGTGGGAAGTCTACTCCGCCGCGGTTCCGCGGTGGTTGCCCCGCCCAGGTCAGAAAGGCAAATGACAAAAGAGCCGAACAAAATCACTGCAGCGAACCCGGCCATCGCGCTCCGGTTGCAATCGAACGCCCTCGTGGGCCGGGTCGCTGAGCTTGGGTCGTTCGGCCGCTCGACCGCGCGTGAGAAAAGAATCTGAGTTCGGTCAAATCACCAATAGAAAGAAAACAATGAAAAGAAGAATCACCATTCTGATAGGTCTCCTCGGTGTGTTTGTTGCCGTGGGACTCATCCTCCCGGCGCTCGCCAAAGTCCGTGATTACGGCTCGATGCCTAGCGATGTGGTCGTCTTTTACACGCTGGGAGTAGTGCTCGCTATCGCTGGCATCGGCACCGCAGTTTTTGGATTGAGGAAGCGTCAAGCGGCCTAACCATGCGCTGAGCTTGGGTCGTTAGGCTCCGCGCGCTGTGCAAAGCGAAGCGAATGCGGCCATGCCGGTTAGAACCGGATAAAGTCGTTTCATGGCAACAGCGGATGATTTTTTCGCAAGCAGGTTAATTTTGCACCGAATCACCACCACGGGATTTGGCGATAGAAAATCGTCGCCGGCTGCGCGCTTGCGAAATGCCGGGCAGTCGTTAGCATCCGCGTATGACAACTACCTTCGTGACCCTGGGCCGTCGCCGGATTTCTTCGCGTGCATTCCTTGTGCGCTGTTACGCGCTGGCGGCACTCATCCTCATCACGCACTTGTTCCAAGCCTCCGCCGCGCAGCCGGTGCGCACTCTGAAAACGATGCCGCCGCCCAAGCGAGTCCATGTGCCGAAGTTCAATGCGGTGGTGACGATTGACGGTGAATTGAACGAGCCGGTCTGGAAGAAAGCCGCCGTGTTGAAGCCCTTTTTCAAAAACGACGGCTCGGGCCGCGAACGTGAAAACACCGAGGTGCGCGTCTGGTACGACGACACCGTGCTCTATCTCGGCTGGACCTGCCAGGACGCCGACATCCAGGCCACCTTCACCGCGCGCGACAGCAAATTCTGGGAGGAGGAAGTCGCCGAGTTCTTCATCACGCCCCATGATTTGGGCCGCTACTTCGAACTGCAGTGGAATCCGCTCGGCGGCGTTTTCGATGCCATCATCGAGAATCAACTGGATGCGCGGGGTGTCTCGAAAAGTTTTCAAGGCGACTGGAGCTTCACGGCCAAAGGAATGAAGAGCGCCGTCAAGGTGAAGGGCACCGTCGGCAACTCGGAGGACAAGGACGAGTTCTGGCAGGTCGAAGTGATGATTCCGTTTGCCGACCTGGGCCAGCGCACGCCCAAGCCGAGGGATGTCTGGCGCGCGAATTTTTACCGCTTCAACCGCCAGAAGAATTTGCCGGCTGAACTGCTCAGTTGGTCGCCAACGCTTTTCCCAGGCTTCCACGAGCCGTCGCGCTTCGGCTATCTGGAGTTCGGAAAATAGTCACCGCGCGCGGTCGGAAATTTTTTTCCGCCATATTCGCGCGGATAAATTTCATCAATTGGCCGCTTCGCCATGCTCCTCGTCACCACGCGCGTCGCGCCCAGTGCCATTCACGGCTTGGGATTGTTCGCCGGGCAATTCATCGCGCGCGGCTCGGCGATTTGGCGATTCGCGCCGGAGTTCGATCAGGAATTTTCGCCGGAACAATTCGCGCGGCTGCCGTTGCCCGCGCAAGCGCATGTCCGTTGGTTCGGATTCGTGGATGTCGAAAACGGTCATTGGATTTTGAGCGGTGACCACGCGTGTTTCATGAACCATTCACCGACGCCCAACACCGGCGCATCACTCGGATCGCCCGCGCCAATCACGACGGTTGCGTTGCATGACATCGCCGCCGGCGAGGAACTCACGTGCGATTATTTTGCCTTCGACGCGGAGGCCAGCCGGAAACTTGGGCTGGCGTGAGTCGAAATGATTTGGCTGGAATGACCGCGAGCAACTACCACCAGCTCTCCCTTGGCCTAGCGCTGGAACGTGAGACGGGAGTGAAGACCGGCGACAAGCAATTAAGCGACGCCTTCGAAATCCTTGAGCTGCACTTGCGATTGCAGATAACCAATCAACGCTTCTCGTTCCTCTGGGCTGAGTTGTGATAGCGATCCGTAGAGGCTGGCGTCGCGGGCGCGGAGTTCGGCGAACTTGCCTTCCTGCAAAAGAAACCGACTGCCCTCGTCCAGCAGGAACGCGACGAACACCACTTTCAACTCGCGACTATGCACCGCGTTCGTGGGCTGAGTAGCAACGAATCGTTCAAACGCTTCATCCGCAAGCTGACTGCGCGTCGGAATCTCGGGAATCAAACCGAACACACGAGCGAGAATTTCCCGCAGACTCGGCAAGCGGTCGGATTTGTAAATCTCCTGGAGCTTCGGGAGATTCCAGAACTCTTGCGGCTTCTCGAATAGCAGACGCCGGACGCGCTCTTCGACGGCTGGCCAGTCCTCATCATCGTATGCCTGGCGCAGAACAGCGTCACTGGCGACGGCTTCGCTGGCCTGTTGCGCGAAACGCTCGCGATACATCTCGCGGTCAATCCGCATCCCGAAAAGGCCAATCTCATCGCGGATCACACTGGCCATCGGGTCGAGCGAAGTATTGATGAAATCCTCAATGCGGATGCCACCACCCCCGCCACCCCCGCCGCCTTCTTCGGGCGGGCCTTTCGGCAAGGATAGCTTTTGGTCGTAATCAAAATCCTCCTCGAAGTATTCGCAGTTGGCGAAGAAGTCGAAGAGCGCGAACCCGTCCTTCTTGGCGGTGCGCCCGCTCGCACCCTCGCCGTGTTTGAAAGTGAACAGCCGCGTGCCACGCCCTTTGATCTGAATGAAATCAGTCGGCGAGAAAATTGGCCGCGCCAGCGCGACGTTCAGCAGGTCTTCGCAATCGTAGCCGGTCGTCATCATGCCGACCGTGACGCAGACGCGCGTGCGGCTCGTGTCGTAATCGCGAAAGTCATCGGCCCGCCACTTCGATTTGCCGTTGAGGTTGTTGTTCGCGAAATCAATCGTCATCTGCTGCGCGCCGGGGATATCCGACGTGACTTGCACCGCGAAGGTCGAGCCGGCGGCGTATTCCTTCGGCCAGCGGCGCGTCGCTTCCTCGTTGAGCAGTGTCACCAGCTTGGTCGCGTGCTTGCGGCTGACGGCAAACAGGATGGTCTTGCCGGTTTCGCCGGTGATCGGGTCGCACTTGGCGTGGTCGAGGAAGCAGCGGACGAAGCTCAGGTTGGTTTCATCCGAGAAAAACTTCCGCTCGTAGGCGCGCTTGCCGAAGACCAACTCCTGTTCCTGCCCGTCCTCGTTCGCCGGCACGGTCACCGCGTAGCCCTCGTCCGAAAGCATCTGCGTGGTGATGTCCGTGCGGGCATCGAGCGTGACGGGATTGCAGAGGTAAGGCGGGGCGTGCTGGACGGCGTTGAGCAGGGTGTAGCGGAACGTCGGCTGGCCGTCGTCGCTCCCGAACGTGCGATAGGTGTCGAGCAGCAGACGCCGCTCGTATTCGCGTGGGTCGTTCTGCCGGTCGGTGTCCTTCAAGCCTTTCAGATAATCACGGGGCGTGGCGGTGAGGCCGAGCTTTGCGCCGACGAAATACTCGAAGATGGCCCGGTTGTTCCCGCTGATGGTGCGGTGCGCTTCGTCGCTGATGATGAGTTGAAAATCCGTCGGGGCGAACTCGTGCAGGAAGCGGTTGCGGGCGGCGAGACTTTGAATCGTCGTTACCACCACCTGCGCCTGCATCCAATCCCGTCGCTTCTGCTTGTAGATGACGGTCTGAATGCCGTCGTTGGCGAGGTAGGCGTTGAAGTTCTTCCACGCCTGATTCTCCAGCTCCAGCCGGTCCACGAGAAACAGGATGCGCGTGGCGTTCTCGGTGCGGAGATACAGCTTGGCGATGGCCGCGCTCAGGAGCGTCTTGCCCGTGCCGGTGGCCATCTCGAAAAGAAAGTGGTGCAGTGAGGGCGAAGCGGCCTTTTGCAGCGCGCGCATGCCGTCCACCTGGTAATCCCGCAGCAGCCGGATTTTCTTGTTCACCCTCACCACCTCCCGGTCAGCGGGCGAATACGAGAGCCACGCGGCATCCTGCGAAACGGCGATGTAATTCTCATCCACCGTCACGGCGGCGAGGCGGGCGGCATCCGGCCGCCACTCCGCCGCCTTGCCGAGTTGTTCCAGCGGCAGGAAGCGCGACACCTTCACCGGATTGCCCTGCCGCAGATTCCAGTAGTAATGCACCAACCCGTTGCTCAGGAAAATGTGGCTGACCTTGAGACCCTCCGCGTAGCTGCGCGCCTGCTCCTTGCCGGTGAGCGGGTCAATGTCCTCACGCTTCGCCTCCGTGACCGCCACGGGCCGCTGGTCGTCGTGCAGATGCACGTAATCCACGAAGCCCTGCGGCGCGTGCTCGAAATCCTTGCCCAAGTCCTGGCTGGGGGAAAATGCCCGCCGCGTCACGCGATGCTCGCAGACAATGTTCTCGCGACGCCCTTGAGAGTCCGGCAGAAAACGCCAGCCCGCTTCTTCGAGCATCTTGTTGATGGTGATGCGGGCCTGGGCTTCGGAGGGCATGGCTTACCTTCGGTTTCGGTTCTGGCTGCGCACGCGGTGGAGGCGCTCCGTGAATCCGCCTTCCTCCACGAACGCTTTTTCCAGCGCGGCTATTTGGCGGTCGAGCAGGCTGCACGCTACCGCCAGCAGTGCCAGCGCGCCGTTCGCGGCGATCTCAGGAAAAGTGGACACCGTGGACTTGGTGGACGTTGTGGACTTCAGCCCGGCTTTGCCCCGTCCACTCTGTCCATGTCGTCCATCTTGTCCATCATGCACCTCTCTCACCCACGCCGCCACGTCATCCGCCGTGGCGGGCCTTGCAGTTATCAGTTCCGCCCGGCGCGGGTCTTCTCTGGGCCACTGCGCCAGCCCGCGCTGCCGCAGAAAATCCTCATAGTCCAGCCGCAGTTCCTCCAGGCTGGCCCGCGCCACGTTCGTGAGCTTGAGTTCCATTTTCTTGGACGTGCCGCTCGCCTGACTGCCCTCCGCGATGTTTTGCACCCCGCTCCGCGCCGCCTGCACCATCTGGTCATGGGTGCGGCTGCGCGGTGAAATATAACGGTCGCAGAAACGCACCGTCACATCGTAGGCCAGTTGCGCCACTTGGAAGCTCTTGAGCTTCCGGTAGCCCCCGTGTGGCGGAATCAATTTCTCCGGCTCATTCATGGTTCACTGCTTGCGTCCACACCGTCCATACTGTCCAAGCCGTCCATAAAACAAAAGCCCCCAGCCAATGGACACTGTGGACCTCATGGACGCCCTCACGCCGCGCCTCCATTCCCCCACACCCGATCCAGCACGCGTTGGATTTTGGCCTCGAAGCGGGGGAGCAGCGCACGCACCGAATCCATCTGCGCCGCCTCCGCGTCCAGCGCCGCCATGATGCGGCGTGGCGGCGTCCATGCCGTCCACACCGTCCAGAAAATGAAAGCCCACACCCCGCGCTCCCGCCGCCGTGGACACCTTGGACCTCATGGACGCCCTCACGCCGCGCCTCCATTCCCCCACACCCGATCCAGCACCCGGTGGATTTTGGCCTCGAAGCGGGGGAGCAGCGCACGCACCGAATCCATCTGCGCCGCCTCCGCGTCCAGCGCAGCCACGAGACGACGTTGCGGAGCGGGAGCACCGTAGGTGTGGCATCGTTGTAGAAAGGCAAACCCACCAACCACGCCAGCCCCGTCAGGGGCGGAATATGCCGCTCCTACGGAGCTTGGGAATCTGTCGGCTGCGGGTTCTACAAAGATGTCGCGCCTACGGCGCTGCGGACGCCGGGCAATCCCGCTTGGATTGGGGAATGGCGTGCTCATTTCTCAACCTCCGGGGTGTTGCCCCACACGCGGGCGAGGACGCGTTGGATTTTGGCCTCGAAGCGGGGGAGCAGCGCACGCACCGAATCCATCTGCGCCGCCTCCGCGTCCAGCTCCGCCACGAGACGATGTTGCGACGGACGGATGAGATCGGGTCGGCCAGTTCGGTTTACCCCAACAGGGTAACAGCCATCAGCCCAGGGTTGCGAGGAACGAGCTACCCTGGAAAATCGGCGAAATGTTTTTCCAACCCCAACGGGGTTGTGGCCATCGGCGCGTGAAGGGAGGACGCAACCCCGTTGGGGTTGGGGAAAATCCAAACCATGTTCACCCAGGGTAGCTCGTTCCTCGCAACCCTGGGCTTTGGGACGCAATCCCGTTGGGATTGGGGAAGGCGCGTTCATGCCGTGGCCTCCGGGGTGTTGCCCCAGACGCGGTCGAGGACGCGTTGGATTTTGGCCTCGAAGCGGGGGAGCAGCGAACGCACCGCCTCCATCTGCGCCACCTCCGCGTCCAGCTCCGCCACGAGACGACGTTGCTCCGCCAAGGGCGGCAGGGGGATTTCGAGTTCCTTGATTTGTTGGTAGTTCAACGCCTCGCGTGATGCACCGGTTTGGGCCGTCGTGATGTTGCGCTGCATGAACGAACTGATGAGGCAACGAGTGAGAAAGGCCGGGAGCAATTGGTCGTTCGGGCGAAGAATGGCGACGTGCTGGTTCACGTTCGCTTCCCGCGTCTCGGTGTAGAGCGCGCTCCGGCCGATGGATGCTCCGGTGATGTTCAGGAACACGTCACCTTGCTTGACCGCCGTGCGGCTCATCTCGGCGTGAGTCTTCGGTGAGATGTAGGCGGCGTCCGAAAAGTCACACGAACCCCAAAGCACGTTCTGACTGCGGATGAATAGAACACCGGAAGTTAGGTAGGTGGACTTGCCGCCTCTCGGCGTGACTCCGCTGCCGACGTAGTTAAGAACATCGCCGAGTGGAACGACGGGCCAGTCTGGGTCGGGCACAACATCGACACGGTAGCCCGCGAGAATCTGGCGAGCGCCGTCGAGAATCTTCTGGTAGCCCTCGATCTCCGCCACGATCCGCCGCTGTTCCTCCAGCGGCGGCAGCGGGATTTCGATGGACGCCAAATCATCATAGGAGACGCGCGGCAACTGCGCGCCGCGCACGAACGAAAGCACCTGCTCGTTGAACTGCGGCGAGAGCATCAGGAATTGAAGCAAGCGAGGCTCGACTCGCTCGCCGTCAGCGCGAAGGGCGAAGAAGTCGGTCGAACAAATGCCAGCAAACGAAGCCAGCCAAACCTTGTTCAGATTCGGGCGGAGCTTGCCGTAAAGAATATCGCCTTCCGCAAAGCGAACCTTCCCGCTTTTCAATGCAGACGGGTCGCTGGGCACGTTGCCATCAAGTGTGCCCGTTCCTTGTCCGACGTGTTCCAAGCCCACGCATGGCGTGCCGGAAGGCATCGAGCTTGGAGCAATCGTGTCGGAAACCTTTTCAACAATTTCGCCAAGAGGTGCGGAGTCCGATTCACCGAAGTCCGCCTCCCCATTTCCCCATCGCTCTGCCAAGAGGACGACGTGTTTGTCGCTGATGAGGTCGTGCTTCTCGACGGCTTTCCAAACAACGGAAGAAGATTCTGCTTTGCCAAGTTTCCCCTTCAACCACCCCTTCACGATTCGCTCCGCTTCCGGCAGGTGGTTCGCCGCGATGGGATTTCGTTTGTCGCCGAGGTCGAAGCCGTCGGCGGTGATTTTGAGGAAGAGGATTTCCTTCGTCTGCCGCGCGAGTTTTTTGTCGAGCAGGAGGATGCTGGTCTTTACGCCGGAGTAGGGCTTGAACACGCCCGCCGGGAGCGAGACGACGGCCACGAGCGAGTCCTCGACGAGGAAGCGGCGCAGTTTCACATAGGCGTTCTGCGTGGTGGCCACGATGCCGTTGGGCACGATGACGCCGCCGCGTCCGTCGCCGCTGAGGTGCTCGGCGATGTAGTCGGTGAAGAGGACCTCGGCCTTCGTCGCGGCGATGCGGAATTTGGTGTGCGGGGTGACGCCGCCTTTCGGGGTCATGAACGGCGGGTTGGCGAGGATGAGGTCGGCCTTCTCGTGCCAGCGGGCGTCGTTGCTCAGGGTGTCGTAGATGTGGATGGCGGGGTCGG
>JACPZS010000156.1 GCA_016195385.1 Verrucomicrobiota bacterium | reverse complement strand
GAGGCATGGGCAGAGTACGGCAAGGGAGAGAGCGAGGCGCATACGATTCATAGAATTGAAATAACCCTCGTCCGAGTGCGAGCCTTGAGGTGTTATTGGCAGGCAAGCTGGCGAACGGTGGTGGAAATGTCAATGGAATTCTGAACCTAGAAACCGCAATTGGAATGCCGCAAAGAGGCGCAAAAACAGAGAGGAAGCAAAGCAATCGAGGATCGGATTCGCTTCCCCCCAGCGGGCGGGCGGTGCGAAAGCTCGCGCTGAAGGGGCAAGTTGCCTGTTCTACCCATTTCCAAGGGGCTGCAATTTCGGATTTCGGAGTTAACCCAACGCTTGCGTGTCTCAAATTTTGACACGCTGTGTCTGGAACCGAGACATTTTGAAGCCAGTTCGTGCGCTGGTAAATGTCGTCAGAAAGATTTCCTTGTGGTTCAAAGCGAGCCTTTCGCGTGCGCTTCGAACATGTTTCTCCTTGCGTCTTCGCTTTTAACCGCTCGTGGTCAGCCAAGAACACCGCGCGGACTTGAAAGCAGGAGTCGCCAGTTTGAAATTCAAACCGGCGGTTGAAAGAATAAACTCGCGGTTTATTTGATCAGAACGCGACCCTGATTGCTTCAGCCGCCTGCCTGTTTGATCGGCAGGTACGCGAATCGTGTCGTTCATCGGGCTGTTGGATTTCCTTTGTGAGTTGGTAAAATCAACGAGGAGTGATTGGTGATGGTTGGGCGAATCGGCGGACCCAGAACAGCCATGTCGATGGCATCACGGCTGCTAAAGGGATTGCGGCGGCGGGGAGTCGCCGCAGATAGAAAGAAAGGAAAATTATGGCAACAAAAGTATCGCCCGATCTGGCTCTGAATGACGCCGCGGGCATCGAAAAAGTCTGGAAGGCAAACCCGACCATGACGCTCGGCAAGGATGATCAAAAGGTCACGATTGCCGATTTCCAGGCGGTCAAACAAGACCTGAGCGACCGCAACGAAGCGATTGAAGAGTTGCGCCATCAATTAAATGGCCTGCTCGATCAGCGCGACGATGTGGCGCTCAAGTTGAACGGATATAATACCCGTGCCTTGAGCGCCATTCGCGGCATCTTCGGCCCGGATTCGCCCGAGTACGACCAAGCGGGCGGAACGCGCACCAGCGAGCGCAAGAAGCCCGTGCGTCAATCCAAGAAACTTGCAGCGGCGGCGTAGCAGCAGAGGTGCGTGCCGATGTTTCCTTCCCTCTCTTTTTCAAGGGGAAGGGGCGGGATGAGAGTGAAACGGCCGCAGCAAAATCACTGTCACTTCGTTCAACCCGCTCCGCTCCATCCCAAGGAACGGAGCGGGTATTTTGTCGAAGCAGCGGCAAAGTCCCATCGCTCCAAAGTTTGGCAGTTGCGAGAGGTTCTCTGCTTCCGCGCGGTCCTTGACTATATGGAGGGGAAAAAATCTTCGAGCCGCACGCTTTGTCTTTCAGCCAACCGCCTTCTGGTATTGCGCCGCCGCGAAATCCCAGTTGATGACGTGATAAAATTCGGCGACGTAATCGGCACGCTTGTTCTGATACTTCAAGTAGTAGGCGTGTTCCCATACATCGAGCGCCACGATGGGCGAGCGGCCTGCGCTTAACGGGCTGTCCTGGTTGGCTGTGGACTCGATACGCAATTCCTTGTTCGCATCGACCGTCAACCACACCCAGCCGCTGCCAAAAACTTTGGCTGCGGCTTCGGAGAACACTTGCTTGAAGGTGAAATAATTTTTGAACTTGGCATCGATGGCTTTGGCCAGTTCGCCGGACGGCTCCGCGCCGTTGTTCTTCTTGAGCAGTTGCCAGAAGAACGTGTGATTCGCATGGCCGCCGCCGTGGTTGCGCACGGCGGTGCGGATTTTTTCCGGCACGGCGCTCAGGCTGCGGATTAAATCCTCGGCGGACTTGGCCGCGAGTTCCGGCGCTTCGGCGATGGCTTTGTTCAAATTGCCGACGTAGGCCATGTGATGTTTGCCGTGGTGGATTTGCATCGTCTGTGCGTCGATGTGCGGTTCGAGTGCGTCGAACGCGTAGCCGAGCGGAGGCAATTTGTGCGGGCCGGTGGGAGTCGGTGGCGGCGGCGCGGGCAGCGCCTGGGCGAGCGCGCGGCTCCAGTGGGCCGCGGTGGCAAAAGAAACGGCGCCGAGCGCCGCGGTTTTGAAAGCCTGACGACGAGTGATCATAAATAGAGTTTGTGTTAGAGGTTTAATTACGTGTCCGACAGGCTAGCGCACGCGTGCCCGTCCGCCAAGGGGGAAAGATTTGAGGAAAAGGAGAGTTCGAGCTGCATCGAGTTCGGCCTTGCGCCGGTCACTCCTTTCGCCAAAGTTTTCCCCGTGTTCATTATCAAAAATTCGCTTTGGCATTTGAGCATCGCAGCGTCGTGTGGCGAACTTCCAGCCCTTGCCCATCGCCAGCAAACAGGCTTGCAGTCTTGCCGCAGCGGCCTTGGTTAAACCGTGAGCGACTCCGATAATCTGCCCAAGCTCCGCCTCCACTCGCCGGATTCTCCCGGCGAACTGGCCCGCCGATTCGCGCGCGAGAAGCGCACGCTCGATTCGCGTCGGGAAATTGAACTGGAGCAATCGCTCAAGCCGTTTCGCGTCGGCTCGGTTCCGTACCTGAACGCGGTTCCGCTTACGCGCGGACTTGAGGATCAAATCCAGTTTCTGCCGCCCTCGAAACTGGCGGAACTGCTGCGTCGTGACGAACTCGATGCCGCGCTCGTCAGCGTGACGGAAGTTTTGTTCCACGATCGCTACGACGTTCTGGATGGCATCGCCGTGGCGTCGTTGAGCGAAGTCAAGAGCGTCTTTCTCGCCAGCCGCCGGCCGTTCGCTGAGATGACGGAAGTTTTCTGCGACACGGCTTCGCTCACCAGCGTGCATTTGCTCCAAGTGCTGCTCGCGGAACGTGGCTTGCGTCCGCGCATCACTCCGCTGCCAAGCCACGCAGCAGCGCCGCAGCTTGATTTCGTTTTGCTGATCGGCGATCCGGCGATTGATTTTTTGCGGGCACCGCACGAGCACGAGATTTGGGATCTGGGCGCGGCGTGGTTTGAATTGACGAAGCTGCCTTTTGTTTACGCGGTCTGGGCGTTGCGGCGGGGAATCGAAAACCAAACCCTCCGCCGTCAGCTCCGCGAAGCAAAAGATTTCGGCCTCGACACGCTCGATCATTTGATCGCCAACCGCACGGAATTTGATCTTGAATTTCGCAAGGACTATCTCGGCTGGCACATCCATTACCATTTGGGCGCGGACGAAAAGCGCGGTCTCGGCAAATTCATGGAGTTGTTGCACAAACACGGCTTTGGGCCGGTTCACGAACCGCGGTTTGCGAGCTAACACCACGGGCAATCTCGCGCGCCGGTTGGCGAGACGGCCGTTGGGTTTTCCTCTACCTCGTTCCAGCGCACGTAGGACTTGACAGTGGCAAGAGCGTGGCAAATAAAGTTTCCAGAATCCTACCAAAGCCATGAAAGCGCCCATTGCAATCATTCTGACGGTTGCTCTGCTTGCATCCTTCGCGACGGCGATTGCGCGGCCGCCTCCGCCCGTTTTCGGCCCGCCCGATTGGAAATTCACGATCATCGCGGCCGTCAGCCACGCCACGGCGACGAATTACGGCGGCTTGGCCAAGGTGAAGACCTACATCACCAACCAAATCGATACTGTGAATCATCGCTTCAACGATCCGAAGGTGTTTAAGGGAATTTTTCAATTCACGGTGGAATCGGTTTACGAATTCACAGGCGATCCGGTGGCGGAGTTGTCGGTGCCGCATCCGAATCAAGATTTCAAAATCGTCTATGACGGATTTCCGAAGCAAGGCGGCGGTTGGTACGGGCAGTTTCGGGCGATTCATCACTCCTGGGCGGTGACCAATTCCGGCGGGCCGTTTGGAGCGGATGCGACGGACGGAATTGTGCATGAGTTCGGCCACAGCCGTGGCGCGATCGACATGTACGCGTTGAACGTCGATGCCAGCAAGAACCCAATCAACGACACCGGTTTCACCGCCACCAAGTCCATCATGACGTATCCTTACGGCGAGCGGTTTTGGGACGAATACAGCCAACACCTGATCAACAAAAGCGGTGCAGTCGTCGTGCCCTCGAGCACCTATCTGACTTCGGAATTCCCAGCTTCAATGGGGGTTCAAGTGCTAGGCTTGACGGGACAGCCCCTGGCCGATGTGTTGATCGATGTCTATCCCGTGATCTGGTTTCAATCGACCGTGACGAACCCGCCCGTCCTTTCGGGCAAGACAGATTCCAAAGGCGAGTTTGTCTTCAGCAAGAATCCCTTTGGCCCGAACACGTCCGGCGCGCCGTGGGATCTTCGTTATCCGAATTTTCTCGTGACCGCCCGCAAGGCTTCTTCCATTGTATTGCCGCCGATCCACAAGAGCCTGGTTTCCAGCTACGCATGGATGCCGGTCTATGATGTGCAGAATTTTCATTTCGACAATCCGACCAACTCGTACCGGCTTGCGATGAGTCTTCCGCTGACTTCGTTCACGGATTGGGGACAAACCAAATTCACCCTGCTCGAACAGCTTCGAGATCGAACCATAGCCGCTCCCGGCAGCGATCCTGATCTCGACGGCCTGCCGAATATCATCGAATACGCATTCGCGCGCGATCCACACAAAGCCGATCAGCAGCCCGTGCTGAATTATTCCATCGAGAACGGGTATTTCACCGTGACATACACCCGCGTGAAGGACGCCGCCGCGCCGGATCTCATCTTTAACCACCAGTTCGGACGCGCGCTCGACTCGACGTGGAAAGATGCGGCACTTGTACAGGTGCTTGACGCTTCCACTACGAACGGCATTACCGAAGTGGTAAAAATTCGCGACGCGCTGTCCGTCAAAGACGCGCCCAGCGGATTTATTCGAGTGCTTGTGGGCTACACGCCTTGACGATTTGAACAGGCCCTAGGCGTTGTGCCGGCCAGATTAGATGCCTTATGAAACGAGCGAAACGATTCGTCGCCGGTGCGTGGTTTTGTGCGCTGTGCGCTGCTGTGTTTTCAACCAGTGCCGCCACCTTTACCGTTGTTAACGCCAACGACAGCGGCGCGGGTTCGCTGCGTCAAGCCATCTTGGACGCGAACAAGGCGGCGGATCAGGAGACGATCGAATTCAACATTGTTTCGGTGCGGCCTGGTCCCAGACCCGTCGTCAAGATTCCGACGATTAAGCTTTTGTCTCCGTTGCCCATGATCGTTCAGCCAGTGAAAATCGATGGCACAACTCAGGTCGAAGGCAAAGTCGAGCTG
This sequence comes from Verrucomicrobiota bacterium, assembly GCA_016195385.1. GTDB lineage: Bacteria > Verrucomicrobiota > Verrucomicrobiia > Limisphaerales > JACPZS01 > JACPZS01. The sequence continues at coordinate 3,662 of JACPZS010000156.1, read as the reverse complement.
GACGGATCGGGTGCGGGTGCCGCTGCTTCCGGTCTGCGCGTGACGGCTGGCGATTCACAAATCCTGGGCCTCGTAATCAATGGATTTGCCGGCCACGGAGTCGAGTTCATCGGCCCGCGTGGCAACAACACGCTCGGCGAGTGTTTCGTAGGCACGGATGCCGACGGCAAGCTGGCACGACCGAACAGCGGCGACGGCATCCTTATCACGAATTCACCGGCGAACGATGTTGGACGCGCCGCGCGGCTGGTTCCCAGGCCGGGCTTTCCCAGCTTGTCGGGGCTGACGAACTTGATTTCTGGCAACGCGCGCAATGGAGTCGAAATTTTCGGTCCCGGTTCCTCAAACAATATCGTCGCGAACAATTGGATCGGCCTCGACGCGGCGGGCACGACGGCGCTGGGCAATGGCAGCGACGGTGTTCAAATCCAGAGCGGCGCGCTCGGCAACACGATTGGCGGTGCTGCGTCCAACGCCGGCAATGTCATCTCCGCCAACGGTGACTACGGCGTTCGAATGCTCAGCCGCGGCGTGACTAACGTCATCACATTCACGTCAACCGACGTGCCGAAAATTCTGGCGCTGCCCCCGCGAGAGCCGCTTCCAACGAACGGTTTTGTCACCCAAACCACGTTTTCAATCTTGAATGTATCCACGGACGATCCGGTGATCGACGTCGATGTGGAGTTGAATTTGAATTACCAGCCAGTGGGCGGACTTAGCCTTTCGATTACCGGGCCGACGGGCACGAAAGTCGGGTTGAGCGATCAGTCTTCTTTTGACGACTTGTTTTTCGGCGTCAATCTGGGTTACGGAGCAAATTTCACCGGAACGATTTTCGACGACGACACGTCGGCCTTGTTCCCATATTATCTCGCCCCGTACACGGGCCGGTTCAAACCTTCCGGTTTTTATCCTCCGGATTATCTCTCCGACTTCGATCTGCAGGTGCCGCAAGGTGAGTGGCGGTTCGACATCGGTCTGCTTCGCAATTTCATTTCTATTCCTTCAGGCGGAACCGGACTGTATGACATGATCGAAAGCCAGCCGGCGACACTGGTTTCCTGGTCGGTGCTGCTCACCACCGTTCACGGCAACGAAGTCGCCGGCAATTTCATCGGTACGGACGCCGCAGGCCGTCTGGCGTTGGGAAACGGCCTGGCGGGCGTGGTCATCAGCGACAGTTCCGGCAACCGTGTCGGGGCCAGCACTGCCGCGTCGCGCAACGTCATCTCTGGCAACCGGGGCAATGGTGGCATCCTGATCATCGGCTCCCGTTCGAGCGCAAATCTGGTGCGCGGAAACTTCATCGGCACGGATGCCGGCGGGACGCAACCGCTCGGCAATGCCTCCGATGGCGTGCGACTGGCCGGCGGCGAGAATAATGCCATTGGTGGGCTCGCGTCCGCAGATGGAAACGTGATCGCGGCGAGTGGCTCCGCTGGATTGTGTCTGACCGCCGGTGCGAAGCAAAACCGCGTGCAAAGCAATTTCATCGGCACGGACGCAACGGCGACCCGAAACCTTGGCAACGGCACCAACGGCGTTCACATCACGGGAGGCGCCAGCGAAAATTTGATCGGCGGCATTGTTTACGCAAGCAGCCCAGTCGGTCCCGGTTACAGCTATGTTGTTTCCGGCGCGAATACCATCGCGTTCAGCGGTGGCGACGCCGTGCTGATTTCGCCGAACGCCATCCGCGCGGAAACCGAACGGAACCGAATTATTGCCAACAACTTTATGGGCAATGCTGGCCGCGCGATTAACTACGTCGGCAAATTTTTTCCCAAGCCACTGGACCCTCCGGTGGTGGATAGCGTTAAACGCGGCAATCAAAGGCTTTTTATCTCCGACATCACGACCACACCTCCAGCTGCGCCCACGACGTTCGAAATCGACTTTTACATGAGCGACACGAGCGACACGGCGTTTTCCGGACGCCAGCAAATTTTTCTGGGCGGCTTCCCCGCCGGTATCGATGGCGAGGGAAACATCACGGAGACCGACCTTGGAAATAGTTTTTTCACTTTCAGCGGCATTGCCACGCCCTCGCTGATCAATTTCATCGCGGCGACGCTGACGGATCAGGACGGAAACACATCCGAATTTTCTACCCCGGTGCCGATCAGCCCCGGGTCCTTGGTTTATGTCAATTCGCGCATTCACGATGGCACGGAGTTCGGCATCTCCTTCGGATACGCGCAAGTCGGGATGCCCATTACCATGGATTTGCGCGTGTTCAATCTCGGGCCGGATCCGGATCCCAATTTTGTTGTCACCAATCAAATCCCAGCCGGGTTGGAACTGGTGAGCGTGACTTCAACTCAGGGCGCCCTCGCCAATAACAATGGATCCGTGATCTGCGATCTCGGCACGGTCAATGTCCGCGAAGGCACCGCCAGTGCTGGCGCTCATCCCACCAACATTGCGGCTTTAGTGACCCTGACATTTCTCCCCACCGCCACGGGCAAGTTCACCAATATATTCTCGTTCAACTCGGTGAGCCATCCACGCCCGCTCACGCAGAAAACGATTTTCCTCGTGCGCGATCCGGTCCCGTGGCGACAACAACTCGATGCCGATGGATTCAAGATTTTTATTCCAACCAACGCGGCTCCTTTTCAACTCCGCTACACAGACAGCCTGTCGCCCCCGATTACCTGGCGCTTACCCATCGTGCTCAAACCCACCGGCGACCAGTTCGTGTACACAAATCGGACAGACACCTCGAACCGGTTTTTCCGGCTTATTCCCACGCGCTCGCCGATTTGATCATTGCGGCAAATACCACCCTAAACCGTTCGAGTCAGTCTGCGCGCATTCGGCAGTGTTAACTTTTGTTCGCGACCTCGCAGAAGAACTGGCCACGGACCCTCTTTGGGTGAGTGCTTCCCGATTGCCCTCAGTTCCACGACCGCGAGTCGAAAGCTCACGCTGACAAAGTTCGATCTCCCCATTCAAAAAACCGTTGCGTGGCGAAAGTTTTCGCGATTGCGGCGCCCATCATCGCGTCGTTCTCGGGCGATTCGCTCGCCTTCGCGAAAGCTTGCGCCAGTCGCAGGCCGGGAATAAAAGGATAAAGATATTGCTGCGCTGGCCGATATTGAGACAGTTAGGCAAACCTATGGTTTTGAATCGTCCCAACTGGCCGCCGGGCGCAGACGCTTGGCTGGGACGATGCCCGGTTTTGGCAGCCGGCATTGCGGCGGCCTAAATTTTTCTTGAAGTCGCATTTTTTGACAACAACTCGAACGCCGGACGCAATCGGATCAGCCCCGCGTGACGCAGCTTCGTCGGGAGTCCTCCGCGGAACGATTTTCCCGCGCTGGCTCGAAGCGGGGTACGCGAGTCTGGACGCGGATGGAAGAATCCTTCAGATCAACCCAGCTCTCGCCCGATTTCTGGGCGTGGCCGCGGCTGACGCGTCGGGAAAACTTTTTTGGCCGATGGTGGGGGAACTCGTTCCCGAGTGGCAGGCGCCGCTCACCGCGTTTGCAAGCACGGGCGGGAATTTCGCGACGTTGCAGTTGGCCATGTCCGAACCCGAGCCGCGCCCGTGGTTCGCGCTGGAGTTGATGCGGCAAGCTCACGGCTGCGTGGTGCGAATCAATTCCGCGCTGCCACCGGCGAGCGAATTGGCCGAAGGCCCGTGGGACGAGAAT
>JACPZS010000003.1 GCA_016195385.1 Verrucomicrobiota bacterium | reverse complement strand
TTTTGATGGAACCATTTACCGAAAAGTGCCCACGGCGCGAAACCCGCCACGCTTAGGACGGTAAAACCGATGATACCGCGCCTGATCGATGTGGCGCTCGACGGAACATGGGTTTCGGTTTGACGCGCTCGCGTGGCGATGCTTTCGGGATCAAGTTGGAACCAGCTCATAGTATTAAACAAGTTAGTGAATTCATTTTGGTTGAATTGACCGGTCGTGCAAATCGCAGGCCGGCGTCGGCGAAACACGGCCTGAGAATTTTCCGAACAGGCGCAAAAAATTTCCCTCGACTCGTTGGGTGAGTATTTCCAGCGGCTCGTTCAGCATGTTGGCAACGAATTCATAGACGCTCCCCAAATTCGCCGGGTGATTGATGGGTTTGCCGGAAGCCGAATCGAGCAGGGGATGGTGGTTGTATTCGGCGGGCAACAGTTGATCGGGCGCGTCGGTTTCGATGAGCAACCGATCCGGCGGGACGAGCTTGAACGTCTCGCGCTGGCGCTGTTTGCGTTCGTGCATAAAGTAACCAGGGAAGGAGAAATACGCGCCGAGTTTCGCGAGCGGCGCGACCATCTCCGCCGGCCCGCCGAACGAATGGAGCAGAAAGCCGCAGGCCGGTCGCGGCTCGACTCGGAGCAACTCAAGCAGTTTTCCCCACGCCTGCAAACAGTGAATGCTGACCGGCAGATTGCGCTCGGCGGCGAGTCGCAATTGCCGGACGAAGACTTCCGCCTGGTCGTCGAGATCATGATCCTTAATCCAGCGATCCAAACCAATTTCGCCGATGCCAGCGGGCACCTGATCCAGATGTTGGATCAAGTTTTTCTCCCACGAATCGGTCCGCTCTTTGACGTACCACGGATGATAACCGAACGACGGGATGATTTGCGGATGCTGCTGGCTCAGAGCCAGCACTTCCGGCCAATCTTCTTCGCACGAGCCGTTCACTACCATCCGGGTGATGCCTTCGCCAGCCAGCGACGCGATGATCGACGCGCGATGCGGCCGAAGTCGCTCGTCGTGAAAATGATTGTGCGCGTCGTAGAGTCGAAGCTGCATGGCACAGAAGTTAACAGACGCTCCCGTGCCAAAGCCAGCCACACGTTCGCGCTTTTCATCCACAACGCGACCGACTTATGTTCGTGGCAGAACTCATGAGTAAAATTTTCCAAGCAACGCGTTGCAGAACTATTGTTCAATTCAAATTTCTGATCGCACTGGCGATGATCGTTCCGTTTCGTTCCGCGCTCGCGCTCGATTTGTCCCAAGCGCAGGTCGTCGTTCCTACCACACTTTCCGCGCGCGAGCGCAAAGCCGTCACGATGCTGATCGAAGAAGTTGAAAAGCGGACACAGATCCGTTGGGCCGAATCAAACAAGTTACCTGCTTCGGCAAAAGTTGCGATTGCAGTCGGCCCGGTTGCTGCGCTCCGCGAGTTTGGCGGAGAATTTGCAAGCGAGTTGACGAACGAACAACCTGCTAGCGCCGCAGAAGGTTTTCGCATTCGCATCAAGAAACAAAAATCCGCCGTCACTGTTTTTGTGATCGGCAACGATTCGCGCGGTGTGTTGTTCGGCGTCGGACGACTCCTGCGCGAGTTGCGGATGCAGCCGGGCCGCGTCAGCCTGGCAGACAATTTCTCCGTGACGACCGCGCCGAAGTATCTATTGCGCGGTCATCAACTTGGCTACCGGCCGAAGACAAATTCCTACGATGCCTGGGATCTCGACCGCTGGGAGCAATACTTTCGCGACCTTGCGGTCTTCGGCTGCAATGCCATCGAACTGATTCCGCCGCGCTCCGATGACGACGCCGACAGTCCGCATTTTCCCCGCCCGCCGATGGAGATGATGACCGGCATGTCGCGGCTCGCGGACGATTACGGACTGGACGTGTGGATTTGGTATCCGGCGATGGACAAGGATTACTCGGACGCGCGCACCGTCGAGTACGCGCTTAACGAGTGGAGCGAAGTTTTCAAAAAGCTGCCGCGCATCGACGTCGTGTTTGTGCCTGGCGGCGATCCCGGCCACACGCAGCCGAAAGTTCTAATGGCGCTGCTGGAGAAACAAACGGGGAACTTGCATCGTTTTCATCCGCGAGCGCAGATGTGGGTTTCGCCGCAAAGTTTCAACCAAGAATGGTTTGATGAATTCATCGGCATTCTACGTAACGACCAGCCGGCGTGGTTGAGCGGGGTCGTGTTCGGCCCGCAAGTGCGCGGCAGCCTCGCCCAACTCCGGGCGCTTGTGCCGTCGCGATACCCGATTCGCCATTACCCCGACATCACGCACAGCCGCCAATGCCAGTATCCGGTGCCGGATTGGGACACCGCGTTCGCGATCACCGAAGGCCGCGAATGCATCAACCCGCGTCCGCTTGGCGAAGCAGCGATTTTTCGCGCAACGCAGCCCGGCACCGTCGGTTTCCTCACTTACTCCGAAGGCTGCAACGACGACGTGAACAAATTCATCTGGAGCGGGCTGGGCTGGGATCCCGATCAATCGCCGGCGAACATTCTGTGCGAATACAGCCGTTACTTCATCGGCGACAAATTCGCCGAACGTTTTGCGCAAGGACTGCTGGCGTTGGAGCAGGATTGGCGCGGGCCGTTGCTCGCCAATCGCGACGTGCTGCGGACACTTGCTCTGTTTCAGTCGCTGGAAAAAGCTGCTGCGCCCGACGAATTGAAGAATTGGCGCTTTCAACAAGCGCTCTTGCGCGCTTATTACGACGCCTACACGCGCATTCGGCTGGCGCACGAAAAACGCGTGGAAGCTCGCGCGCTGGAAAAGTTGCGCACGGTATCGAAGCGCGGTTCAGAAAGTGCCATGCGGGAAGCGGAAGTGATTTTGGATCGTGGGGCGGAAGAAATGGTCGCTGTCAATTTGCGCCGCCGAATTTTTGAACTCGCCGAGGAGCTTTACCAAAGCATCCGAATGCAACTCAGCGTCGAGAAATACAAAGCCATCGCCGTTGATCGCGGCGCGATGCTCGACACTGTGGATTACCCGCTCAACAACCGCCGCTGGCTCAAGGAGCGTTTCGCCGCACTGCGCCGACTCGACTCCGAAGCCGCGCGGCTCAAGGGTATCGCCGAAATTGTGAATTGGACGAATCCCGGCCTGGGCGGTTTTTACGACGACTTGGGGAATGTCGCATACCAGCCGCATCTCGTGCGCGGCTCCGGCTACGACCGCGATCCGGCGTTTCTCGAATCATCGCGCGTCGATTTCGAGGAATGGGACGTGGTCGATAAGGGCGACGAAAAGCCGGCCGGCGCGGTGCGCTACTCGTGGCTGGATCATGCGGAATCGCTCTTCGACGCGCCGTTGCGGATGCATTACGCGAATCTTGATTCCACGGCGCAGTACCGGCTGCGGGTTGTGTACGGCGGTGACAGTCCGAGGAAAAAGATTTGTCTAATCGCCAACGACAAGGTCGAAATTCATCCATTCATTCAAAAACCGTTTCCGTTTCAGCCGCTGGAATTTGACGTACCCCGCGAGGCAACACGCCGTGGCGAACTTGACTTGAGTTGGTTTGGCGAACCTGGCCAGGGCGGCAATGGACGCAGCTGCCAGGTCTCGGAAGTGTGGTTGCTTAAACCTTGAAACAACGGTTGAGGAATCGACACCAAGGCTCGAGGTTCATTTTTCTGGTGCATGTCATCCCTGCTCGAAGGTGTCACAATCCCCTTCGGTGGACGTTTCACGGAGACGAGTTTCGTGAGGCGAAGCAAAGCATCGACCAAAGCGGCGGGAACGGGAACGACTGGCGCAATATCGTGTCGTTCCTCTGCTTTGGCCAAAATCAAGTTCCGCGCCATAGATCGCCGTCACTCGCCGTCCGGCGTTTAGGAAACGCCGAATAAAGCCAGCCTTCCCATTTCCCCTGCCGGAAGATTGGAAAGGCGAGCGCCGCAGCGGGAAACTGCGGCGGACGACGCCGGTGCGCCGGCCGGTTACGGCTTGATCGAGGTCGTGGGCCGCTCTTTTTTCATCGGCGCGCCCGGCCGGGCGCGGGGATTTTCACGTCGCGGTCGTCCGCGCGCCGATCACCCCATTGGCCAGGCCAAAGAGGGTGTCGAGCTGGTGCCCGTTCTTGGCCAGTCCCCGATACCTCACTTTCCGGTGCCGGAAAATATTCTTCAGAATGTGGAATCGGATGGATTGAAAATTCCAACGACGCTTGCCAATCTTCGTAACAGCCTTTCCCTTCGGCTGCTCTGGTGCGTCTATGCGCCGCGTGACCAAGGCGGCAAGGAGTTTTTCTTACGCAGTCGTGAAGAGGACTCGGTCAAAATTCTTGTGAAGCTATTTCACCGACATGCGCCAAGATCACATCCGCGATGTGGGGTTCGCTGCCGATGCTGGCGGTGTACCAGACGAGTTTGCCATTTTTCTCGGAAGGATTGCGCCAGGTCGGCTGGCCGCAGCGCATCCGCTCGCGCACGGTTTTCTCCGGCTCGCCGAGCAGCATCGGAATGTCTTCGTAGGAATGCAGGCCGTCGCTGATGAAGAAGGGCACCATGACGATGTGCTTCGTCCGCGCGAGCCGGTAGCACTCGCCGATGCGCGGGTCTTCCTCCATGAACGCGGCGTAAACCTCGCCGTATTCGTCGCGCGCGCGGATGAGTTCGACCTGGCGCTCGATGGCCACGCGCGAATTTTCGTTATTGCCCGTGCCGTGCCCGGCGATGAACAGCGCGATGTCCTTGGGTTTCGGCGCGCGCGGGAAGGGATGCTGCTCGATGATGTCACGCGCGCGGGCGAGAATTATATTTGTCATGCTCGCGTGCGTGCCGATGGGGCCGCAGTAAAAAAGTGTCTGCGTGCCGCGCCGTTGCACGCGCGGGAAATCGGGCTGGTCATTCGCGCACAAACCAAGTTCGCGCGGGATGACCTGTTCGGTGAAATAGCCTTCGCTGATGAACAGCGGGACGATGAACACGCGCGGCGCGAACACACCGCGCAACACGCCGGCGATGGATGGTTCGAGCTTCCAGAAACATTCGACGACTTGCGCGAAAAGGCCGCGCCGACGCAGTTCATCCGCGTGCTGATACGTCGGTGCGCTGGAGTCTGCATTGAGCGTCGAGCCGTGTCCGACGAGGACGAGCGCTGCATCGGAGAAATTTTCCATAGCCACGAGCCAATGGTTAACGCAGGGCAGGGCGGCTCGCAAGCCGGCGGATTTCGTGGCGGAGCTAAAAATGGGCGTCAAACTTTGGTTCGTAGATTGGTTGCGGGTCGAAGCCAAACGCGGGATGCCAAAAAAATTTGAAAAACTTGTTGCGCTCAAAATCGACGTTGTTATAGTTCGCGCTCCTTTCCGCAGGAACTTGTTGGAAGGACAGCCATTTTGCCAGGCCGATAACCGACTGCCCGACTGGGCGCGGGATTGATGGCCAAGCGCTCCAAGCTGCGAATTTGGATTTTTTGATTTATGCCAGTTAAATCGTTTAGGCCGTTAACGCCATCGACGCGATACATCACCATCGCGTCGTACGACGACATTACGAAGCGCAAGCCGGAGAAAAATCTGGTGTACACGCGCAAGAAAACCGGTGGCCGCAATTGCTACGGGCGCGTTACCAGCCGTGGCATTGGCGGCGGACACAAGCAGAAAGTCCGCAACGTGGATTTCAAACGGGATAAGCACGGGATGGAAGCGAACGTGATTGCGATTGAGTACGATCCGATTCGCACCGCGCGCCTCGCGCTGTTGCAATACAAGGACGGCGAGAAGCGATACATCATCGCGCCCGTGGGATTGCTGGTCGGTTCCAAAGTTGTCAGCGGAAATACGGCGCCGCCTGAAGTGGGCAACAGCCTGCCGCTGAAAACGATTCCGGTCGGCATGCCGATTCACAATCTGGAACTGACGCCGGGCAAAGGCGCGCAGATGGTTCGCAGCGCCGGTGGGGCGGCGACCGTCATGTCGCGAGATGAAGGATATGCGCAGATTCGCCTGCCATCCGGAGAAATCCGCAAAGTGCATCAAGACTGCTTTGCGACGATTGGACAGGTGGGCAACACCGATCACGAAAACGTGACCTTGGGCAAAGCTGGTCGCAGTCGCCACCGGGGGATTCGTCCGATGAGTCGCGCGGTGGCGAAAAATCCGGTGGATCATCCGATGGGTGGCGGCGCCGGCAAGACTTCCGGCGGCGGGCATCCGGTGACGCCGTGGGGCGTCATCACGAAAGGTTACAAGACCCGCGTGAAGCGCAAATACTCGAGCCGCTTCATCGTGGTGCGGCGGGACGGTCGGCCGATGAAACAGTATTAAGCTATGGGACGTTCGATCAAAAAAGGTCCGTTCGTGGATTTCCACTTGATGGAAAAGATCACGAAGATGACCGCAGCGGGAAGCAAGAAGCCGATAAAAACGTGGTCGCGGCGCTCGACAATCACGCCGGAATTTGTCGGCCACACGTTTCAGGTGCATAACGGGAAAATTTTTAACGCGGTGTTTGTCACGGAAAACATGGTCGGCCACAAGCTGGGAGAATTTTCGCTCACGCGGACGTTCAAGAAGCACGGAGCGCACACAGCCAAGGCCGAGGCCAAGTAATCTTATGCAAGTTCAAGCCATCACACGCAACGTGCGCATGTCCGCCCAGAAAGTGCGGGAAGTGACGCGCCAGATTCAGGGGCTGGGCGCGCTCCAGGCGCAGGCCATCCTGCATGTCGTGCCGCGCAAGTCCGCATTTTGGGTGGCGAAGACTTTGAAATCCGCCATCGCCAACGCCGAAAACAACAATGGCGCGAAGTCCGAGACGCTGCGCGTCAAAGAAGCCATGGCGAATACGGGCACGACCATGAAACGGGTTACGCCCAAGGCGCGCGGTTCGGCGGGGCCGATCCTCAAGCGCAGTTGCCACATCAAAATCGTGCTTACCGACGAGTAATCGATATGGGACAAAAGACAAATCCGATCGGTCTGCGCATCGCTGTCACCAAGGACTGGCGGTCCAAGTGGTACGCGAACAAAAAAGATTTCGGCAAATTGCTTTCGGAGGATCGCGAGATCCGCGAGTTGCTCAAGAAGAAGTTGGAATCGGCGTCCGTCCCCAAGATTCACATCGAGCGCGCCGCCACAAGGTGTCGCATCACCATCTTCACCGCCCGGCCCGGCGTCGTAATCGGTCGTAAAGGCGCCGAAATTGACAAGCTCAAGGAAGAGTTGAGTAAGATGACCGGCAAGGAAATTTACGTGGACATTCAGGAGATCAAATCTCCGGAAACCGATGCCCAGCTCGTGGCGGAGAATGTCGCGTTGCAGCTTGAGCGCCGGATTTCCTTCCGTCGTGCGATGAAAAAAGCCGTGCAGACGGCGATAGATTTTGGGGCCGACGGAATCAAGATTCGTTGTGCCGGCCGGCTGGGGGGCGCGGAATTGGCGCGCGTGGAAACTTACCATGAAGGCCGTGTGCCGCTGCACACGCTGCGCGCGAACATTGACTACGGTTTCGCGGAAGCCATGACGGTTTACGGCAAGCTGGGGATTAAGTGCTGGATTTGCAAAGGCGAAAACAAGAACGACAAGCCGGCCGCGGCAACTCCGGCTCCAGCCAGTCCGAGCAACTAGGAATTTTTCGATAGAGGATCGCTATGCCATTGATGCCAGCCAGAGTGAAGTATCGCAAAATGCACCGGGGCAGCCGGGCCGGGATGGCCTCGCGCGGCGCGACGGTGGCGTTTGGCGAATACGGGTTGCAGTCGCTGGAGCGGTGCTGGCTGGATACGAAGGTCATCGAAGCGGCGCGCGTGGCCATCACGCGTTACATGAAGCGCCGGGGCAAAGTGTGGCTGCGGGTGTTCCCCGACAAATCGTTTACGAAAAAGCCGTTGGAGACGCGCATGGGCAAGGGCAAAGGCCCGTTGGAGTCCTGGGTGGCGGTTATCCGGCCGGCGAATGTGTTGTTTGAAGTGGACGGTGTGACTGAGGCCGTGGCGCGTGAATCAATGCGGCTGGCGGCGACCAAATTGCCGATGCGAACCAAATTTATTTCCCGCCACAAGGTCGGTTGAGCGGCGGTTAGCGCAATGAAATCCCTTGAATTAAAAGATTTGACGACGGTGGAACTGACCGTCAAGAGCCGCGATCTGCGGCGCGAACTCTTCAATCTGCGCTTGCAGCAAGCGAGCGCGCAATTGGAAAAGCCGGCGCGCCTGCGTCTGCTGCGGCGCGACATCGCGCGGGTCGAAACGCGCATTTCCCAGCTCCGCAAACCCGCGGCCTGAACTGAACTATGTCTGAAACTCCGATTCTCAAACCCCGTCCGCATCGCAAAGAGCGCGTGGGCGAAGTTGTTTCCGATAAGATGGACAAGACCATCATCGTGGAAGTGCAACGACGATTTCCACATCCCAAGTTCAAGAAAGTGCTGACGAGCTACAAGAAGTTTTACGCCCACGACGAAAAAAATGAGGCGAAGATGGGCGACAGCGTCCGCATCGAGGAAACGCGGCCGCTCTCGAAAACCAAACGCTGGCGGCTGGTGGAAATTGTGACCCGGAAAGAAGAGGCCGCGCCCTTGGCGGTCTAAGCAAAACGAAACACTATGTTGCAGATTCGTTCGATACTGGATGTGGCTGACAATACGGGCGCCAAGCGGGCTGCGGCCATTGGCGTGCTCGGCCGCAATCAGCGCTACGCGTGCATCGGCGACGTCATCAAGGCGCACATCAAAGAGGCGGCGCCGGATGGCACGGTTAAAAAGGGTGAAGTCGTCAATGCCGTCATCGTGCGGACGCGCAAAGCCATCCGGCGCAACGACGGTTCCTATCTGCGCTTTGACAGCAACGCGATTGTGATCATCGACAAGGAAAACAATCCACGTGGCACGCGCATTTTCGGTCCGGTCGCCCGGGAACTGCGTGACCGCAAATTCATGAAGATCATTTCACTCGCGCCGGAGGTCATTTAGTCAGTTATGCGCAAATTTCACGTCAAACGCGGGGATGAAGTGGTGATCACAACCGGCTCCGAACGGGGCAAACGCGGCAAGATCCTCGCTGTGTTGCGAAAGAAGGACCGGGTCATCGTCGAAGGTTGTCAGATGATCAAACGCCACACTCGCAAGAACCAGCAGAACCCGCAGGGCGCGATCGTGGAACGCGAGGGCACGGTTCACATCTCGAACGTCATGCTCGCCACCAATTATGAGGCGCGCAGGGCCAAGCGCGGGCAAACGCAACCGGCGGCCAGCTAAAATGATTTCCGATTTGCAAAGCACGCTCCGGCAAAATCCGCAGCCAACGAAATGAAAGCCAGGCTTTACCAAAAATATGTCGAGTCAGTGCGTCCGGCGCTGATGCAAAAGCGGCAGTATAAAAACGTCCATCAAGTGCCGCGAATGGAGAAAATCGTGGTCAACATGGGCGTGAGCGCCTCGCTCGAGAAGGGAGCCATTGACGACGCCGCGAAAGATTTGACGCTCATCACCGGACGAAAGCCCGTGATCAGCAAGTCTCGCAAGAGCATCGCCAATTTCAAGCTCCGCGAAGGCCAGCCCATTGGCTGCCGCGTGACGTTGCGCCGCGATGCAATGTATGAATTCTTTGATCGTCTGGTCGCTGCGGCACTGCCGCGCATTCGCGATTTTCGCGGCGTTTCGTCGCGCTCATTTGATGGCCGCGGGAGCTATTCGCTCGGCATCTCGGATCAAACCATTTTTCCCGAGATCGAACTGGATAAAATCAAGCGTCAGCAGGGCATGGATGTCACCATCGTGACGACGGCGCCCACGGACGATGAGGCGTTGGAATTTTTGAAGTTGATGGGCATGCCGTTCGCGGAAGGAAGATAATTTTATGGCCAAAAAATCCTGGATTGAGCGCGAGAAGAAGAAGCGCGAAACCATTAAAAAATACGCCGCCATCCGGGCGGAGTTGAAGGCGAAGAAAGATTATGCCGGCTTGGCGAAATTGCCGCGCAATGCCAGCCCGACGCGCGCCACGAACCGCTGCCAGATGTCCGGCCGCCGCCGCGGCTATCTGCGAAAATTCGGCTGCTCGCGTTTGACCTTTCGCCATGCCGCGCTCAACGGAATGATTCCGGGCGTGACCAAAGCAAGCTGGTAAAACCTATGATGACTGATCCGCTAGCCGACATGCTCACGCGCATTCGCAACGCCAACTTGGCGTTGTTGCCCGATGTGGAAATGCCTCATTCCAAGCTCAAAGAGAGTGTGGCGAAGATTTTGAAACGTGAAGGTTACGTCAGCGATTGTGCAGTGGAAGGCAACAAGATCAAGAAGCTCAAGCTGCGCCTCAAATATCAAGGTCGCAAAGGCGTCATTGAAGGACTTCGCCGGATCAGCACGCCCGGGTTGCGTCGCTACGTAGGCGCGACGGAGATTCCTCGCGTCTTGGACGGAATGGGAATTGCGATTGTTTCGACTTCGCGCGGAGTAATGACCGGTATTGAAGCGCAGAAGCAAAAGCTAGGCGGCGAACTTCTGTGCTTCGTCTGGTAACTGTTGATTTATGTCAAGAATTGGAAGAACGCCCATCGTCATCCCGCCCAAGGTCAAGGTCGAGGTGAAAGGCCAGCGAGTTTTTGTGGAAGGCCCCAAAGGCAAGCTCGACTTTGAACTGCCCCGCCGCACCGAAGCGGCCATCGCGGATGGCAAGATCGTCGTCCGCCGGCAGGGCGAAGATTCCGAGGCCAAGGCGTTGCATGGCCTGAGCCGCGCGATTCTGAACAATTTGGTACACGGCGTCAGCGAAGGTTTCGTCAAGAAACTGGAGATTCAAGGCGTCGGCTTCAAGGCAGCGGTTCAAGGTAAGAACTTAAACCTGAGCCTCGGCTATTCTCATCCGATTAATTACGCGATTCCCGACCAGATCAAAGTGAGCGTTGAGGAAAACACCAAAGTTACGATCGAAGGTCCGAGCAAACAGGTCGTCGGTCAGGTGGCTGCGGAAATCCGGGCGTATTACCCGCCCGAGCCCTACAAAGGCAAAGGCGTTCGCTACGTGGATGAAAAGGTCGTCCGCAAAGAAGGCAAGACGGTTCAATAATCTTTACTCCAGGCCACGCGTTTGCGCGTGGCCGCCCAGACATGAGAACGGAACAAAAATTCAAACTGCGGCAATTGCGCCGCTGGCGCACGCGCAAGAAAGTGGTCGGCACATTGGAGCGCCCGCGCATGAGTGTGCTTTTCACCCAGAAGAATATCCACGTGCAATTCATCAACGACGCGGCTGGCGTCACGCTCGCGGCAGCTTCCACTGTCCAGAAGTCGATTCCTGATCGCGAGAAACTCAAGGCGAACGTGGAGAGCGCCGCGCGCATCGGCAAGTTTGCCGCCGAAGCGGCCCTGGGCAAAGGCATCACCCAAGTGGTCTTTGACCGCAGCGGCGCGCGTTATCATGGCAAGGTCAAGGCGCTGGCGGATGCCGCGCGCGAAGCCGGTCTGAAATTTTAACCAATCAGGAGCATACTGTGGCTGACGAAATCAAACCAAGCGGTGGCGAAGGACGGGGCTTTGGCCGCGGACCCGGACGCGGTGGCCGGCGGGGACGATCGGGCCAGGAGTCATCGGAGGGCGGCTTCTTTGAAGGCAAGCCGGCGAACGAGCTGACTGAAAAAGTCGTGTTCATCAATCGCTCCTCGAAAGTTGTCAAAGGCGGACGCCGCTTCAGCTTCAGTGCGCTCGTCGTGGTCGGCGACAAAAAGGGCCGCGTGGGGCTTGGCTTGGGCAAGGCCGGCGAAGTTGCCGACGCGATCCGTAAAGGCGGCGACGTCGCGCGCAACCACATGGTCAGTGTCTCGCTCAAAAACGCCACGATTCCCCACGAGGTCATTTGCCATCGCGACGGTGGTTGTGTGTTGCTGAAACCGGCCGCGCCGGGCACCGGCATCATCGCGGGCCGAACAGTGCGCGCGGTGCTGGAATCCGCCGGCATCCGCGACGTGCTGACCAAATCGATGGGATCCAAAAACGCCGCGAACGTAGCTAAAGCGACCTTGGCGGCTTTGCTGAAACTGCGCCTGCGTGCCGATATTTATCGCAGCCGCGGACTGGAGCTAAAGCCGAGAAAAGTTGTTGCCCCTGAACTGCCGGCGGCGGCCGAACCTGCGGCAACGGCCTGATTTTCATTTTATGCGCTTACATGATTTAAAGCCGAGACCCGGTGCCAAGCACCGTCGCAAGCGGCTGGGCCAGGGCGAGTCGAGCGGCCACGGCAAAACCAGCGGCCGTGGTGGCAAAGGCCAGACGGCACGATCCGGCAGTTCTATCCGTCCTGGATTTGAAGGCGGCCAGATGCCCCTGATTCGCCGCATTCCCAAGCGCGGGTTCAATAATGCGCGGCACAAGACTGTTTATATTCCGGTGAATGTGGAGGCGCTGAATCAATTCGAGGCTGGAACCCATGTGGACGAGACGCTCTTGCGGGCGAACGGACTCGTCAACGGGCGGGGGGATGGAGTCAAGATTCTAGGCAGCGGTGAGTTGACTAAAAAACTTTCGGTGAGCGCGGAAGCGTTCAGTGCTTCGGCACGGACGAAAATCGAAGCGGCTGGCGGCACCTGCGATATCGTCGGTGCCAAGCAGGCTGCGGCTCCCGGCGCATAATTTTTCGCACCCCTCCGACGCATGTTTTCCAACATCGCCAACACATTTGCCAACTGCTTCAAAATTCCCGAGCTCAAGTCGAGGATTCTTTTTACGCTGGTGGTCTTGGCGATTTGCCGCGTTGTGGCCATCATTCCCATTCCCGGCTTGGATGGCTCGGCGTTGACCGCCTACGCGGAAAAAAGCGCGACGCAGGCGGGCGGAGGTATGCTGGGCATGTATAGCCTCTTCACGGGAGGTGCCCTGGAGCGCTGTGCGCTCGGTGCCTTGGGCATCATGCCTTACATCAGCGCTACCATCATTATTCAGCTTCTCACGGCGGTCGTTCCCTCTTTGAGCAAGCTGGTTCGCGAAGAAGGCGGGCGCACGAAGATCGTCCAATACGGACGATACCTCACGGTGCTGCTTTGTTTTGGCTGGGGAGTCGCAACGGCCTACGGCTGGGAAAATCCCGGCTCGGTGTTTCAAGGTTTTGAAGGCAAACTCGTCTTGATTGATAATCTGTGGTGGTACCGCATCCAGACCATGTTGATGCTTACCACCGGAACACTTCTGTTGATGTGGCTCGGCGAACAAATCTCGGAGCGTGGCATCGGCAATGGCGTCTCGCTGGTGATCACGGTGGGCATCATGGCTCGCTTTCCGAATACCGTGCGGGCCATTCATCAAATGATGTTTCCGCCGGTTGGCGAAGTGCCGAAGGGTCTGATGTTCAAAGCCGTTGCGTTGGTGGCCTTGCTGGTGCTGGTCGTGGGAGCGGTCATCGCCATCACGCAAGCGCAGCGGAAAATTCCCGTGCAGTATGCGCAAAGATCCGTCGGCCGAAGAGTGGTGCCAGGCGGCACTTCGTTCATGCCGCTGCGCGTCAATTACGCGGGCGTCATGCCGATTATTTTTGCGCAATCCATCCTGATGTTTCCTGAAGGGCTTTTGCGGACGTTGGGCAGCATCTCCAATCTGAAATTCTTCACGGAGCTTTCGGGCTATCTGCGCTATGGCTCGTTGCCATACATCACTCTCGAAGGTTTGATGATTATTTTCTTCTCCTACTTTTGGGTCGCGACGCAGTTCAATGAATTGCAAATCTCGGACGATCTCAAAAAATACGGCGGTTACATTCCTGGAGTCCGGCCCGGCCAGGCGACGACCAATTTTCTGCACGAAGCCATGAGCCGCATCACTCTCGCCGGCGCGATTTTTCTCGCGATCATTGCCATCATCCCGGTGGTGTTGTCGCGTGGCCTGAGCGTTCCGTTTGAAGTAGCCAGTTTCTTTGGCGGCACGAGCATCTTGATCACCGTGGGCGTGATGCTGGACACGCTCCGGCAGATGGAGTCGCATCTTTTGATGCGGCACTACGATGGCTTTTTGAAAACGGGGCGCGGGGGCAGCGGTCCGCGATTGCGAGGCCGCTTTTGATGGATGAAGCGGCGAGTGATATTGCTCGGTCCGCCGGGTTCGGGCAAAGGAACCGTCGCCGCGTGCTTGGAAAAACAATTTGGCTGGCCGCATGTTTCGTCGGGATATTTGTTCCGGCAGGAAGTCGGGAAAAATTCGCCGCTGGGCCAGCTCGCAAAAACGTTCATTGAAAATGGTAAATTGGTGCCCGACGAAGTCGTGCTGCAGCTTATGGAGCACTGGTGGGACGGAACGGATAGCGCCGCCGGATTCATCTTGGACGGCTTTCCGCGGAATGTTCCCCAGGCCATGAAGCTGGATAGTTGGTTGACTGCTCGCGGCGTCGCGCTTGATGTGGTGATTTGTCTGAAGGCACCAGAAAATGAAATTATCCGCCGGGTGGCTGGCCGGCGTTCTTGTCCGCGGTGCGGACGAGTATTTCAGATCCCGGATATGCCTCCGCATACGGAGGGCATTTGCGATGATTGCGGTGGAGAACTGACTCAGAGGGCTGACGACCGTGAATCGGTTTTGCGCGAACGATTTGAAATTTATCGCCGCGAGACTGAACCCTTGGTGAATTACTATCGCCACCAGGGGAAACTGGTTTTGGTTGATGCGATGCAGCCCGTGGATCAGCGTTGCGCGGCGGCAGCGGACGCTTTGAAATAATGATTTTGTTGAAGACACAGCGCGACCTGGAGGCAATGCGACCAGCGTGTCAGGTTGCCCGGACGGTCTTGGACGAGGTCACTGGCTGGATCGCGCCAGGGATGACGACGAGAGAGATTGATCTCTATGCCGCCGAACGAATGAAGGCCCACGGCGCACGCAGCGCTTTTTTGGGTTATCGCAAGTATCCGTGCTACTGCTGCATCTCAGTGAATGAGGAAGTCGTGCATGGACTGGCAGGTGAACGGCGAGTGCAGTTTGGCGACATCGTTAGTCTTGATGTCGGGATCTTTTACAACGGCTTTGTCGGTGACAACGCCCGCACCATCGCGGTCGGCGGGTGCGATGTTCTGGCCCAACGGTTGATGGACGTGACCGAGTGCTCGCTTTACGAGGGCATTGCGCAGGCCGTGCCTGGCAATCGCGTCGTGGATATTTCGCGGGCCATCCAGCGTCATGTTGAAAGCAATGGCTTCAGCGTCGTGCGTGAATTCGTCGGTCATGGCGTGGGTCGTTCAGTGCATGAAGATCCGCAGGTGCCGAACTACGTGGACGGCAAGACGTCGCCCAAATTGCGGCCGGGAATGACGCTGGCCATCGAGCCGATGGTCAACGCGGGCTCGAGCGCGGTGGAAATTTTGAAGGATGGCTGGACGGTCGTGGCAAAAGATGGTAAACCATCGGCTCATTTTGAGCACACGGTGTTGATAACCGAAGCCGAGCCAGAGATTTTGACGTGTCCCGAGAAGATGCCATTAAGATTGAAGGCACAATAGTGGAAGTGCTGCCGAACACTATGTTTCGAGTTGAGTTGCCCAACGGTCATCGGATTCTGGCGCACATTTCGGGCAAGATGCGGTTGAATTTCATCCGCATATTGCCGGGCGACAAAGTGGCGGTGGAAATGTCGCCCTATGATTTGTCGAAAGGCTGCATTACGTATCGAGAGAAATAGTCGAAAGTTTTTGTATGAAAGTTCGAGCATCAGTTAAAAAGCTTTGCGAACATTGCAAAGTCGTGAAACGCAAAGGTGTCATTCGAGTGATCTGCTCCAATGCGCGCCACAAGCAGCGGCAAGGGTAATGCAGCGGCAAGGGTAATCTTATTATATGGCACGCATCATTGGAGTTGAAATTCCGGGTGGCAAGCGCATCGACATCGCGTTGCGCTATATTTATGGCATTGGGCCGGTGAACGCGAAGGTGATTCTCACCAAGGCGAACATCGACCCGAGCATCCGCGCGAAAGATTTGAGTGAGCAGCAACTCTCGCAGATCGTCCACGCGATTCAGGACGGCAAATACGTCATCGAAGGCGATTTGCGTCGTGAGTTGGGCATGAATTTGAAACGCTTGCAGAGCATCAAATGCTATCGCGGCATCCGGCATTTGCGTGGCCTGCCGGTTCGCGGCCAGCGCACCCAGACGAACGCGCGCACGCGCAAAGGCCCGCGCAAAACCGTCGGCGTGCAACGCAACCCCAACGCCAAAACTGGCATCCACTAATAATTTATGGCCGAAGAGTCCAAACCCAAGAAGCCCGCCGCCAAGAAAGAGGCCAAACCGGAAACCGCTGCTGGTTCGCCGGCCGCTGCCTCATCGCCGGAAGTCAAGCCCGCCAAGCCGGCGAAGAAGCCCGCGGCCGATGCCGTGCCTGCTCCCGCCGAACCGGCGAAGCCAGCCGAGCCGATCGCGGCGACGGCGCCGACCGCCGCCGAGTTGCTGGGGGACGATCCCAATGCCAAGAAGATCATCAAAGCCAAAGGTGCCAAGAACATCGCCATTGGCGTCGCTCACATCCTGGCCACCTTCAACAACACGCAAGTGACGATCACTGACATGCAAGGCAACTTGCTGGGCTGGTCCAGCGCTGGGCGGGTCGGGTTCAAAGGCTCGCGCAAGAGCACGGCCTTTGCGGCGCAGCAAGTCGCGCAAGACGCTGCCCGCCAGGCGATGTCTCACGGCATGCGCGAAGTGGAAATCCGCGTCAAAGGTCCTGGCTCTGGGCGCGAATCAGCCATCCGTGCATTGCAGGCGATTGGATTGGAAATCTCGGTCATCAAAGACGTCACCCCCGTGCCGCACAACGGCTGTCGTCCGCGCAAGAAGCGGCGCGTCTAAGATCGTCAACTCTCAACTCTGACTAACACATGGCTCGCTATACTGGTCCCCGCGTTCGCATCAGCCGCCGCTTTGGCGTTCCGATTTTCGGCCCGTCGAAATACCTGGAGCGGAAAAATTACGGCCCGGGCATGCACGGCCCCAAGGCCCGGCGCAAACACACGGATTATGGTCTCGGCTTGATCGAGAAACAAAAGCTTCGTTATTATTATGGCCTTATGGAGCGCCAGTTCCGCGGCGTCTATGAGCGCGCCTTGCGTCAGCGTGGCGTCACTGGCGAAACAATGCTGCAAATTCTGGAAACCCGTCTCGACAGCGTGGTCCACAGCCTGGGCTTTGCGAGCACCCGGCCAGCCGCGCGCCAGTTGGTCAGCCACGGCCACGTCAAGGTCAATGGCCGGAAAGTGAACATCCCCTCGTTCGCGGTGAAAGTGAATGATGTGGTTGAAATCAAAGACCATACCGTTTCCCGGCAGGCAGCGACGCGAGGTCTGGAAATGTCCACCAGCCGCGCCGTGCCGGATTGGCTGTCGCTCAACCGCGAGGCCTTCAAAGGCTCGATGTTGCGGGTGCCCTCGCAGGAGGACATCCAGCCCATTGCGAATGTGCAAACGGTCGTTGAATTTTATTCCCGCTAATTAACCCGCTCTCCTTCGGAGAGCATAAGCCGATTACACGGGTCGCCTGCCAGCGGGAATGGATGCGGGCGGCCAGATTAAAATCGACTAGAAAGTAACCATGCCAGTAAGACTAGGACGCTTCGAAATGCCCAAACGGTTGATTAAAGAAGATTCAACCGCGACGGAAACCTACGCCAAATTCATCGCCGAGCCGTTTGAAACCGGTTACGGCCACACGATTGGTAACTCGCTGCGGCGGGTGCTGCTCTCCTCGCTCGAAGGGGCGGCGGTCACGTCGATCAAAATCGACGGCGCGATGCACGAATTCGCCACCGTGGACGGCGTCGTGGAGGACGTGACGGAAATTGTTTTGAACCTCAAGAAAGTTCTGTTCAAGGCTCATTCGCGCGACACTCAGTCGATTTTTCTCAAAGCGAACAAGGAAGGCGAGGTCACGGCCGCAGACATTGAGGTCAACGACAAACTCGAAGTCGTCAACCCGAAGCAACTCATCTGCACGCTCGACAAAAAGAAGAAATTCGAGATGGAGCTTGAGGTGAAGATCGGCCGTGGTTTTTGTCCCGGCGACGAAAACAAGAAACAGGATCAGCCCATCGGCGTCATCGCCATCGACTCGCTGTTCTCGCCCGTCACCCGCGTGCGCTACGCCGTTGAGAGCGCCCGCGTCGGCCAGCGCACGGATTACGATCGCCTGCTTGTGGAGATTTGGACGGATGGACGCATCTCGCCCGACGACGCGCTCACCCAGGCTTCGGCAATTTTGCAGCACCATCTCGACGTGTTTGTCGGCTACGACAAAAATGCCATCGAGTTTGAAGAGGTCAAGGACAAGCAGGACGAAGAGCAGACCAAGATGCGGAAACTGCTCAACATGAGCGTCAACGAAATCGAGTTGAGCGTGCGCGCGGCCAACTGCTTGAACAACGCCAACATCACCACCGTCGGCCAGCTCGCGATGAAGACCGAGAGCGAGATGCTCAAGTACCGCAACTTTGGCAAGAAGTCGCTCAACGAAATCAAAGACAAACTCCAGAGCCTCGGCCTCACCCTGGGCATGAACATCGATCCGGCGTTGCTCGACGCACCCAAGGAAGAACCCAAGCCAACTGCCTGATCTATGCGACATCTTAAGAGAACCGCCAAGCTGGGCCGCACCGGCACGCATCGCAACATGATGCTGGCCAACCTGGTTTGCAGCCTGATCAAACACAAACGGATTACGACCTCGCTGGCCAAGGCCCGCGCGGCTCGCTCCGTTGCCGAGAAAATGGTGACCCTCGCCAAGAGCGGCACGATTCACGACCGGCGGCTGGCATCGGCGCGCCTCCTCCATCAAGAGGACGCCGTCAAAATCCTCTTCAACGAAATCGCGCCGACGCAGAAGGAACGGCGCGGAGGTTACACTCGCATCGTCAAACTCGCCTTGCGTCGTCGCGGCGATGCCGGCGAAGAGGCGATCCTCGAATGGGTGGATTTGCCTGTTCAGGCTCCCACGGAACCGGCGAAGGCTGAAAAAGCTGACGAAGCGAAAACCGCTGAAGCGGCCAAGTAAAACTTCGAGTCTGCCGATTCTGATTTGCACCGCCCGTCCCGCGTGGACGGGCTTTTCTTTTTCCTCGGATCGGATCTGTGGAAGTGTCCGGAAATATTTTCAGCAGTGCCGTGCTGGACATTTTCCTTGGCTCCATCGTCGATTCCGTGTACCAAGGCGCGATTTCACAAACAACCATCTGCCGCCAACCATGACTCCACTGTCCAATTTTCGCGCTCCGACTGCGTCCGCTCCTTGGTGGCGCACTTTGAATCGCTCGCACTGGTTTGTCTTCGCGGTGGCCTGCCTGGCGTGGCTCTTCGACTGTCTGGATCAACAACTCTTCCTGCTCGCGCGCAACGGTGCGATGAAGGCGCTCCTGCCAGCGGGCGCGGACTTGAAACTCTACGGTGGTTACGCCACGGCGATCTTCGTGGCCGGTTGGGCAACGGGTGGCCTTATTTTCGGTGCTGTGGGCGATCGCATTGGCCGGGCGAAAACTTTGGCGATGACGGTTCTTTTGTATTCGGTCTGCACGGGTTTGTCCGCGTTCTCAACTGGCTGGCTTGACTTTGCCCTGTTTCGTTTCGTGACTGGTTTGGGCGTGGGCGGTGTGTTCGGACTTTCCGTCGCGTTGCTGGCGGACAGCCTGCCAGAAGCGGCCCGGCCCGGCGCTCTCGGTCTGATGCAAGCGCTCTCGGCGATCGGTAACATTACCGCCGGCAGCATCGCCATCGGCCTTGGCTTGATCGAGGGCGACAAAATCCCCGCCGGCATGGCGTGGAAATACATGTTTCTAATTGGAGCGTTGCCGGCGTTTCTCTGTGTCTTCATTCAAATCCGCCTCAAGGAGCCGGAGAAATGGGTGAAGGCGCGGGCGGAAGGCCGGTTGACGGGCGCGAAATTCGGCTCTTACGCTTCGCTGTTTGGCGAAGCGCGCTGGCGCACGCCTGCCTTGCTCGGAATGATGCTCTGCGTCGCGGGCGTCGTCGGACTTTGGGGCGTGGGATTCTTCAGTCCCGAACTTGTCGGCGACGTGATCGAGCGCTCGCTCCGAGCCGATGGCGTGGGCGCGGACAAAATCGCCAAAGCCAAAACCGTTTGGACCGGCGTGAACATGATCGTGCAGAATCTCGGCGCGTTCTTCGGCATGATTTTCTTCACCAAAGCCGCGCAACGATTCGGTCGCCGGCCGGCGTTCGCGGTCGCCTTCGTCGCCGCGTTCCTGGCGACGGTCGGTTACTTTCAACTGTTCAACAGCAAGGCCGACATCTGGATGAGTTTCGTGATGGGCTTTTGCCAGCTCGCGCTCTTCGCGGGTTTTGCAATTTATTTGCCGGAGCTTTTCCCGACGCGCCTGCGCAGCACGGGCACCAGTTTCTGTTACAACGTCGGGCGTTTCATTGCCGCGTCCGGGCCATTCACGCTGGGCGAACTACAGAAAGCGCTGGCGGCTGGCGTCACTACACCAGAGGCGAAACTCGCCGCGTTTCGTTCGGCGGCGTGTTACATCAGCGTGGTTTTCCTTTTGGGTCTCGTGGCGCTGTTCTTCCTCAAGGAAACCAAAGGGCAGCCGCTTCCGGAAGACACCAGCCAGCCGTGACCGACAATTGTGATAGAGCCGTTTACCTCAACGGCAGGACAGTTCGGATTTTGCGAGTGGAACAAGCGGCCAAATCGTTCTTGCGCCAGCGGCTTTACTTTGCCGGGACGGCGGTTACTTTTCAGCCAGCACTTCGATATGGGCACCAAGCCGATTACCATTCCGCGCGGGTTTTGCCAGCGGCAAGCTTTCACACTCATTGAGTTGCTCACGGTCATCGGGGTGATCGCGATTCTGGCCTCAATGCTCATTCCCGCGCTGGCGGGAACTCGCGAGCGCATGCAACGGACGACGTGCCGGAACAACATCCGGCAATTTATCCTCGCCACGCATCTTTACGGCCAGGATCACAACGACCGCCTGCCCAGCGGCAGGAGCGAATCCACCAATCCCGGCGACGAGCACATTCCCACCGTGTCCACCAATACCCGCGCGCAGTTGATTGCCTACGGCGGCGATTTGAAAATTCTCAGTTGCCCGAACTGGAGCCAGTACTTCAAAAAACGTCCCGACTGGCGCTTCCCGGTTTACGGCTACGTGCTCGGTTACAATTATCTGGGCGGCCGCTCGCTCACGCCGTGGTCTACCAATCTGGAGTCGGCCAACTACCGGCCGTGGATTTCTCCGCAGACGCTGCATGACGATTTTTCGCTCGCGCTGGTCACCGACCCGAACAATTGGTCGCGCGGTTACGCCACGACGTTTGTGCCCCACAGCAAGCGGGGATTTATTTTTTACGGCCCGCCGATTGACGACAATGCGTTGGACTTTACGCCGGCCGATGTGCCCACTCCAAAGAACCTTGGCGCGCAGGGCGGAAACGTCGGTCTGCTGGATGGCTCGGTGAAATGGAAACCGATCGCGCGAATGCTCAAGTATCGCGGCACGCGGTTGTGGAACAGCGATGGCGCGTTTGCGATGTGGTAAACAATGCCGTCGGTGGAATTCATTTTGGTTGGCGCGATCAAGGTTAAGTTCGCCATTCCACGCGCCAATGGGCATGCCGCATTGACTTTCAAATTTCGCGCGACAAAAGTACCGCCGCTCTTATTTTGAACCAAATGAAACGTATCTTTGCTTTTGTTATCCTTGGCCAGACTGCGCTGTCGTTGCCGATTTTTTTTGCGCACGCCGCCGAGCCGGTCAATTTCGACCGGCAAATCAAGCCGCTGCTCGAAAGTCATTGCCTGAGTTGTCACAGCGGTGAACA
The DNA here is from genome assembly GCA_016195385.1 of Verrucomicrobiota bacterium. GTDB lineage: Bacteria > Verrucomicrobiota > Verrucomicrobiia > Limisphaerales > JACPZS01 > JACPZS01. Next base: position 24,383 of record JACPZS010000003.1, on the reverse strand, counting down.
TATCAAAGGCGGTCTTAGTTTGGACACGAAAGCCGGCGCGCTCAAAGGCGGCGACAGCAAAGGCACGTCGCTGGTCGTCGGCAAGCCGGCGCAAAGTCCGCTGTTCGCCACGACGACGCTCGCTGCGGATCACGACGATTTGATGCCCCCCAAAGGCAAAGGCGGGCCGTTACCGAAAGAGCAGACGGAGCTTTTGCGCCGCTGGATCGAAGAAGGCGCGAACTGGCCGGATAGTGTTACGCTCAAGACGGTTCAACGCGTTGATTTCGTGCGCGACATTCAGCCCATCCTGGAATTCAACTGCGTGGCGTGTCATCGCGAAGGGCAAACCAAGGGAGATCTGCGCCTGGATAACAAGAGCGACGCCTTCAAGGGCGGCAAGAACGGACTGGCCATTGCGCCGAACGATCCCAAAGGCAGCAAACTTTTTACTTCGGTGACGCTGCCGCCCGAAGACGATGACTTGATGCCGCCAACAAAAAAGGGCGGCCCGCTCCCGAAGGATAAAATCGAATTGCTGCGCAGTTGGATCGAGCAAGGCGCGGTGTGGCCGGACGGTCTGAATCTGACGCCCAAAAAAGCCGAGGAACTGGCCGGCGGAAATGAGCCGATCACCGTCGCCGAAATTCACAAACGCATCGTCGCCAAGCAAACGGTCACGACCGAAGCGGAGATGAAAAAGTTTACGGACTCGATTCCAGGTACGGGCGTGAAGTTCGATTTGCTTCCGATTCCGAGCGGCGAATTTTTGATGGGCAGCCCGGCCAACGAACCCGGTCGTGGCGCGGACGAAGGCCCGCAACACAAAGTGCGGATCGAGCCATTCTGGATGGGCAAATGCGAAGTGACGTGGAACGAATATCAATTGTTCATGTTCCCGGAGTTGGAGAAACGCTCGACCGCTAATTACACTGAAGAGCCGGTCGCCGATGCGGTCACGCGGCCCACGCGGCCGTATGTCGAAATGAGTTTTGGCATGGGCAAGGATGACTATCCGGCGATTAGCATGACGCAGCACGCCGCCAACAAGTATTGCGAATGGTTGAGCGCGAAGACGGGGCAGTTTTATCGCCTGCCCACCGAAGCCGAGTGGGAATACGCCTGCCGCGCTGGCACGACGACGGCGTATTCGTGGGGCGATGACCCAAGCGCGGCCGGCGAATACGCTTGGTTCGATAAGAACAGCGATTTCAAATACCAAAAAGTCGGCAAGAAGAAACCCAATCCGTGGGGACTCCACGACATGCATGGCAACGTCGCCGAATGGTGCATCGACCAATACGAGCCGAGTTACGAGAAATTCACCGACACCGTGACGCAGTCGCCGTGGACGAAGGCGACGAAGCCGTATCCGCACGTCGCTCGCGGTGGCTCTTGGTGGGATGAAGATCCAACCAAACTGCGCAGCGCGGCGCGGCTCGCCTCGGATAAGAGTTGGAAGAAACAAGATCCGCAGCTGCCGAAAAGCATCTGGTTCCTCACCGACGCGCAGTTTCTTGGCTTCCGTTTGGTGCGACCGCTCAAGGTTCCTGCGCCGGAGGAATTATCTAAGTATTGGACAAGCGGCGTGGAACGGGAATAGGCTCGCGTCGTCCCCGGTTCATCGGCTCGTGAATACACGGGATCAAAAATGGCGTCGAAGCAATCGCATTTAACCAAAAGTAAAACTATGAATGACTCGAAAAACCAGAACCCCGAGGCACAGGTCACTCGGCGAAATTTTCTCAAAACCACTTCCTCCGCCGTCGTCGCCGGCTCGATCCTCGGCGGCTTGAGCATCGAACGCAGCGCGTTCGCAGCCGGCAGCGATACGGTCAACATCGCGCTCATCGGCTGCGGCGGTCGTGGCTCGGGCGCGGCGAACCAGGCGTTGAGCACGCAATTCAATACGAAACTTGTCGCGATGGGCGATGCTTTCAATGACAACCTCCTGCGCAGTCTGGAAAATTTGAAGAAGAGCCATCCGGACAAAGTGAACGTGCCGCCGGATCGTCAGTTCGTCGGCTTTGACGCCTACAAACAAGCCATCTCCGCCGCCGACGTGGTGATCCTCGCGACGCCTCCCGGATTCCGACCAATTCATTTCGAGGAAGCCGTCAAGCAGGGCAAACACATCTTCATGGAGAAGCCCGTCGCTACGGATGCGACCGGCGTTCGCCGCGTGCTCGCTGCCGCCGAGGAAGCGAAGAAGAAAAATTTGAAAGTGGGCGTCGGTCTGCAGCGGCATCATCAACTCGGCTATCTCGAAACGATGAAGCGCCTGCATGACGGTCAGATCGGCGACATTGTCTCAATGCGCTGCTACTGGAACGGCACCACGCCGTGGGTGAAGCCGCGCGCGGATCTCGAACGTCAAGCCGGCCGCAAGCTCACCGAAATGGAATACCAGATGCGCAACTGGTATTACTTCGTCTGGCTCTGCGGCGATCATATCTGCGAGCAGCACATCCACAACCTCGACGTCATCAACTGGGTCAAGAAGGGGCACCCCGTTCGCGCGCACGGCATGGGCGGTTGCGAAACGCGCAAGGGCAAAGACTACGGCGAAATCTTTGATCACCACGCGGTCGAATTTGAATACGCGGACGGCTCGCGTTGCTACAGCCAGTGCCGCCATCAGCTTGGCACGTGGAGCAATGTCTCGGAGCATGTCGTTGGCACGAAGGGAACCTGCGACGTGAGTGGCCACATCATCCGCGGTGAAAACGCCTGGCGTTTCAAAACGCCCGGCGCGAAAGATCCTTATCAGCAGGAGCACGACGACCTCTTCGCGGCGATCCAGAACAACACGCCTTACAGCGAAGTAGAATACGGCGCGCACAGCACGATGACCTCGGTGCTCGGCCGTATGGCGACCTACTCCGGTCAGGTGATCGAATGGGATCAGGCCATCAATTCGCAAATCGACGTCATGCCCAAGAGTTTCGCCTTCGATGCGATGCCGCCAACGGTTCCCGACGCGAACGGCAATTACCAATTGCCAGTGCCAGGCAAAACAGTGGTTGTGTAAAAGCAATCAATCCACGGGGACATTTTTGCAAGTTGGCGGCGGACAGGAGAATGCCCGCCGCCATTTTTTTATTTTGGGCGTTCTCCGTGGCGCAAACCGCGCTCAATTGGGCGCTCGATTATTTCCAGCGAAAGATGCTCAACAAGTTGGAAAAATCGTCCGTCCAGACCGGCAGGTCGGCGCGCCGGGTCAGTTGCACCCAGCGGGCATTGCGGTTCAGCAGACCGAAGTCGTCGCGCTTGCGCGCCAGTACGACCCATTGCGAGGCGAACTTGCCTTCGGCCTCGGCGGCGGCGGGCACGACATCTTCGTCGTATTCGGCGCTGGCCAGACGCGCATCGTCGGCCAGCGCGCGTAGCACTGGCTCCAGGTCGAGGCAGCGGTTGGAAATATGGATCGCGATCAAGCCGCCGGGAGCGAGTTTGGAAAGATAAAGTTGCAACGCCTCGCGCGTGAGCAGATGAACCGGAATTGCGTCGGAGCTGAACGCGTCGAGCACGATTAAACCAAACTGAGCCGCGGCGGCGTGTTGCAAACGCAGCCGCGCGTCACCGAGTTCAATGTTCATTTTCTCCGCCGCGCAATCGGCGAGAAACGAGAAATAATTTGTGTCGCGCGCAATCCGGACGACCACGGGATCGATTTCGTAAAACGTCCAGGCTTGATTTGTCTGGGCGTACGCGGCGGTCGCACCGCTCCCCAACCCAACCACGGCCACGCGCGGCGAAGCCGGGCGCGCATTGTAAACCTGGAACACCTGACCCAACGGGCCGTTTCGGTGGTAATAAGCGAGTGGTTCGTGCCGGCGCGCCGGGTCGATGAACTGTAACCCGTGCAGCGTGTTGCCGTGGACGAGCCGGTGAAACCGGCCGGAAAGATCCAGTGTCACTCGCGACACGCCGAAAAAACTCCGCGCGACGTGCAGCGTGCGGCCGTGTTCACCCGGCGCGAAATAACTGCTCGCCAGCAGCGCACCCAAGGCGAGCGCAAAACGCCACGGACGCTCCACACACGCATAAACCAGGATCAGCGGCACTCCAAAAACCACGGCGCTGCGCGCTTGATAAGGAAGCTGCGTGAATCGAGAGACCAACGCAGCCAGCAGAGCCGACAGGGCGACTGTCGCCAGCGGAAACGCCAAATCCAGCACGCGTTGTCGTTTGGAAGATCCAACGGATTTGACGGAGCGATACAAACCGCACGTGAGCGCGAGCGCGATGGGATATTCGGCCACCGTTTTGAAAAGTACGGGCGCTACGAGGGCGTTGAACACGCCGCCGAGCACGCCGCCCATCGACAAACACAAATAGAAAACCGTCAAGTTTTCGGCCGGCGGCCGATCCAGCGCGAGCCGGCGATGGCAGGCCAGGCCGCCGCAAAAGAAAAACAGCAAATGCAGCAGCAGGATCATCCAGACCGGTTCCGTTGCCTCCGAAACCAGGAGCAGTGTGACGCTCAACGCCGAAACCGCCACAGCGGGTTCCAGCCAGCGTGGACGGATTAGTTCGCGTCGCTCAAACGCGAACACAAAAGTCAGCAAATAAATCGCCAGCGGCACGATCCACAGCAAGGGAATCGCCGCGATGTCGTTGGCGAGATAACTTGTGACGCCGAGCATCAAACTCGAAGGCACGAAGGCCAGTCCAACCCAGCGCAGCCGTTGTCGCCACGCGGGTGGCGATAAAAGCGCCGGTGCCTCCGGCGCAGAACCGGCCCTGTCTAACGATGCATTCGCGCGCCAGATCCATAGCGCGCAGCCCAGGATCAATCCCGCCATCAGCACGTAACTGATACTCCACAGGTGGCTTTGCACGGGCAGGCGCAGGTTTGGCTCGATGGCCACCGGGTAAGCGAGCAACGCCATCAAACTGCCGAGATTGCTCGCCACGTACAGGAAATAAGGATCTTTGGCCGCCGGATGCGCCGACCACGAAAACCATTTTTGGAGCAGCGCGCTCGTCGTGGACACGATGAAGAACGGCAGACCCGCGGTCAGCAGCAGGGTTCCAAGAAGCCAGAAGACTGCGTTCGATTCTGTTGTCGGTGCTGCGCCCGTCGAAATTTTAATCGGCAAAAAAATTGCCGCCACCGCGAGCAGCACGATGTGTAGCAACGCCTGTTTGCGAAAGCCGAGCCACGCGCTTGTGTAATGCGCGTAGGCGTAGCCGGCCAGCAGCATCGCCTGGAAGAAAACCATGCATGTGTTCCAAACTGCCGGCGCACCGCCGAGCAACGGCAGGAGCATTCGGGCGATCATCGGCTGGACGCTGAACAGCAGCGCCGCGCTCACGAACAACGTGACGGCAAACAACGAGCCCGCGAACAAATTATTCGGCTTCAATCACAGAAAAAAATCGCCCAGCCATGTGCGTTCGGAGGCTAAGGCTCCCGGCGGGATGGTTCAAGGCACAATGACACTCTTGGCCGATTCCCACCGCGCCGTGGTGGCCAGGGCGGCGTTGGCCTGGTCGATGGCAAAGCGATGCGTCACCATCGAAGCGAACGGAAATTCGCGTGAGCGCTCTCGGAGAAATTCCAACGCGGCCTTCAGATGCCGCGGCTCGCTCGACCACGATCCGAAAACTTGAAGCTGCTTGCGCGTGATGATGTGCGGGTTGAACGCCACTGTGCCCGCATCGCAATAGTGGCCGAGCACCAGATATTTTCCGCCGTCACGGCACATCTCCATGCCTTCGGTGATCGCGCTGGGATGCCCGACGCATTCGAGCACGACATCCGCGCCGTAGCCGCCGAACTTCTCGCGCACGACGGCGATTCGTCCGGCGGGATCCTTGATTGAATCGAGATCAATTACTTCATCCGCGCCAAATCGTTTCGCCATTTCCAAGCGATGCGGCGGTCCGCCGATGACGAGGACGCGCGCCGCCCCCGCGCTTTTGGCCACGGCCAGCGCCGCGATGCCGACCGGGCCCGCGCCTTGAACGACGACGTTGTCGCGCCACGAGATGCCCGTTCGCTCGATCCCGTGAATCGCCGTGATGAGCGCGCAGCCAGCGCCAACGACGGCCTCGTTTGGCAAATCGTCGGGCAACTTGAAAATGTTGGAGCGCGGCCGCAGGTAATGAAATTCCGCGTAGCCGCCGAGCAGGTGCGGCGGCTGATCGCAGCGATGGCCGATGCCATACGCGCGCCGCTGTGGACAACGCGTGGGCTGACGTTTCTCCGCGCAGTAGTAGCACTGGCCGCACGATGTCGTGGAATTCCACGTGACGCGATCGCCGAGCTTGAGCGGTTGCCCCGCCCAGTCGCGTTCCAGTCCTTCGCCGAGCTGCGCGATGCGCCCCACCGTTTCATGGCCGAGAATGATCGGCAACTGAATCGGAAGCTGGCCCTTCCAAAGATGAACGTCCGTGCCGCAAATGCCGGCCATCTCCGTGCGCACGAGCGCCGCGCCCGGCTCAAGGCGATCCGGCAGCGGGAATTCACGCGCCTGCAACGGCGCTTCAAATTCGGCGAGCACACTGGCCTGGCACATGTTCATGACGGCAAAAGTTTGCGGCGCGCAGCCAGTCAATTCAATGGTGAACTCAGGTTTGCCAAATCGCGCTTCGCGGTCGATGCTTGTTGAGTTGAAGAAACTATTCAAACAACTCGTTGCGGTCTTCAGCCTCTGCGAGGGCATCACACAAGGTTTGGCGGCACCTTTTGTGAACCTTGACTTTGAAGCAGCAAATACCAACACAAGCCAGATAGAGTACCGTTTTGGCGCCTTTTTCTCGGGAATTTATGGCACTGGACCTACCGCAGATCTCTTCCCAGGCTGGACTGTGTTAATGAACGGCAGCGAGTCAAATTCCGTAGCCATCGGCAACGGATATTACCACTGGCCGACACCTAACTATAAGCCTGGACAGGCAGCATTGGGGGTTCCTGACGGGCAGTATTTTAGTATTTTTGGACGCGTCTTTCCAAGAGAAGGAAAGTATTCGCTTTTTATCGACCTGTCTCGTGACCCTTCCGGCTTCACTCCCGTTTATCTTTCCCAACAAGGTGAGGTGCCTACAAATGCTCTGTTCCTCGTCGTTCATGCCGCTGCTGGCAATATTGGAGTGAGTTTAAGCACTGAAAACTTTGAAAAATATGAAATTTTTGCCGGTAATACGTGGGCGCTCAATCCTGGTGACCCCTATGCGCTTTATGCCGATGTTTCTGCTTGGGCGGGCAAGGCTGTAACCTTGCGCATTGGCGCCAGCGATGAACAAGGATGTGTTGTTGATGGTCTGGAGTTTGTCGGCTCAGGCCCATTGCACATTGATCCAAAGTTGCAGTTGTTGAACGGTGGGTTGTTCAGCTTTTTCTGGATCGGCGAAGTGGCGGCCCAATATCAAGTGGAAGCCAGTACGAACATGCCTCCGTTGTGGTTTCCGGTCGCTTCGCCAGCCACCTCTACCAACCGTATTTACACGTTTACCGATAAGACGGTCAGTAGCCAATTGGTCCGGCAGCGTTTCTACCGTCTGCGCAAGCTGCCGTAACGCGCCGTAGTTGAGAATTTTTCTCCAGTTTTCAAATTGCACACGCTGGATCTGGTTTCGTGATTTCCGACAAAGCGATTGGGTCGCGTAAGCCAATTTGCGTCGGAAGGCAACGGCGAGGTATTCCGGGCAGAATTAACCGAAAAATTTTGAAAATCTGAGGATGACCTGCGCAACTGTTGTCGCTAAATTCAACGCGACTGAATCGCTGCACAACTCGGAATTTACAACCACGAAAATTTTGTCATGAACGAAAACAAACTGCGCTGGGGAATCTTGAGCACCGCCGAAATCGCGCGGAAAAACTGGCTGGCCATTCGCAACACCGGCAACTCCGTCGTCACTGCGGTTGCCAGCCGTGACGCGCAACGCAGCCGGAAATTCATTGCCGAGTGCCAGGCGGGCGCGCCATTCGCCGTCGTTCCGCGGGCGCTCGGCAGCTACGAGGAATTGCTTGCGTCAAGCGACGTGGACGCCGTTTACATCCCGTTGCCCACGGGCCTGCGCAAGGAGTGGGTCATTCGCGCGACCAAAGCAGGCAAGCACGTCGTCTGCGAAAAGCCGTGCGCCATCAGCGCCACCGACCTGCGCGAGATGATCGATGCCTGCCAGCAGCATGGCATCCAGTTCATGGACGGCGTGATGTTCATGCACAGCCGCCGTCTGGATAAAATTCGCGAAGTGCTGAACGACGGCACGAGCATCGGCGCGGTGAAGCGCATCGCGTCGGGTTTCAGCTTTTGCGCGCCACCGGCATTTTTCACCGGCAACATTCGTTCGCAAAGCAGTCTCGAACCGCACGGCTGTCTCGGCGATCTCGGCTGGTATTGCATCCGCTTCGCGCTCTGGACGATGAACTGGCGATTGCCCCGGCAAGTGAGCGGACGTCTGCTCGCTGAGCACAAAGCTGTCAACAGCGCGGCCAGCGTGCCGACAGAATTTTCCGGCGAACTGCTTTTCGACGGCGGCGTGTCGTCGGGATTTTACACTTCGTTCCTCACCGAGAATCAGCAGTGGGCGCACGTGAGCGGCGCGAAGGGCCATCTTCAAGTTTCGGATTTCGTGCTGCCATTCTTCGGCAGCGAGGCGGCGTTTGAAGTCACGAACGCCGCTTACAAGATCAACGGCTGCGAATTCAACATGGAGTCCCACACGCGGCGCATCGCCGTTCCCGAATACAGCAACAGCCACGTCAACGCGCAGGAGACACACCTCTTCCGGAATTTCGCCGCTCAGGTTCAATCCGGAAAACTCAATGAACTCTGGCCGGAGATGGCGTTGAAAACGCAACAAGTGATGGATGCGTGCTACGAATCCGCGCGCCACGAAAGCCGGCTCGTGGAAGTGAAGTAGAGCGGAGCCGGGAATCGGATCTGAAATCCAGCAGTAGCACATTTTGCTTTTTCGGTGGGGCGAGCGTCCTCGCAAGCCGTGGCTGTTCTGGAGCGCGGGCATCCTGCCTGCGGCTCGTAGTGAGCCAAAAGCCAATGTTACCCGGACGGCGGGCGATGAAGTCCCAGAACCAGTCGGCTTTGAGCCGCAGCCACAGTCGCTCGATGAGATTGAAGTCCGGCCAATAGCCAGGCAGGAACTTCGGCTCGAAATGATGCGAGTGGAGCCGCCCGGCTTTGTGCCAGGAAGCGTTGTCCAGCCCGATGAGTGGGCGCACCCCTTGCCTCTTGGACACGGCTTTGGCCAGCTCATTCAGGAAGAACTGGAATGTTGTCGGTGTCCACCCCATCGACGATGAGGCTGAATAATCCACCGCTTTGGGGGCGACGGCTCCGATGACGTTCTGGCGGATATGATCGCCCAGGTGGCACGGTGCGGCGTCGGCCCGGCTGCACCCAGCGCCGGCGTGGGCGCGGATTGCCTTCGACGCCGCATTCGTCACTGAACCACAGTTCCACGTTGGGATCGGCGGCCAGGGCGCGCAGTTCTTCCAGAAACTTCTTTCGCTCCGCTTCGTTCTGCCGCTCCGGCCAAGGCCGCGGCACGCGCAGGTGAAAGTTCAATTCGTGCAGCCAGCGTACCGTGGTGCTGTAGCTCAGTTCCACCTGGAGTTGTTCCTTGAGATAACCGTGGAGCCTGACTTCGGTCCAATGCACCTAGCCCGGCCTGGGCGGGGCTTGGTGATCAGCGCGTCGATGCCGCCGCAATGGAACAGTTCGATCCACAACCGCACCATGCGATCGGTCCGGCAAAACTGCTGGCAGAGCGTCGCGTGCGGGGGGCCAGGAGCAGTGAGCGAATCGCGTTGAGCTGAATGTAGGAGCGCTTGTTGGGTGCCGCCTCCATCACCACACTCAACTCAGCGAGTGAGGCGTTCTCCGGGTTGGAGTTCCGGCGTGCGTAACACTCGCTTCAACCAGACCTTGCTCAAAAGTACAAGGAAAATTTTGCCCCTCTTTCCATCCGGAAATTTATTTCGAGAATCGCTCTAATCCTGCGGAGTGCGATCCTTGTCGATGTAGCGTCGCAACTATTGACCGTTTTCGTAAAAAACACAGTGGAGCGGTAGGAAAATTGGTAGAAAAACAACTTAAAAATCAAACCTACTTGCTAAAATCCTTGTAAAATATGGTGCGCGCTGCAGGTTTCGAACCTGCGACCCCTACCGTGTGAAGGTAATGCTCTACCACTGAGCTAAGCGCGCTCATTGAATTGATCGCCAGCCATCACTTAAGCCGGGTTTAATCCTATCCGCGCACCAAAAGAGCGGGCAAGTAATTTCCTCGCACGGTTTTGTGGCGTAGTCTCACGGAAGAGTGAACGTCCTTGCGAATTCTGGCTTCTTTGACACGAGCCGAATTGAGATCGACTCGTCAGAGCATTCGCCTTCCAAGGCGGTCAGTTTGCTCGTCATGCCCGACAAGAGTTCAATCGGGGTTCGACACACTCCACGCGGGAATTGACGAAGTTAGAGAGCGCTTTGAGACACGGATGGCACGGATTTTCACGGAGCATTCAGATCGAAAACCGAAGTTAGCCGCGAGAGAACGCAAAGAGCACAAAGCAAGACAGGCGGATCTTGAATGAAGCATGAAGTCAGGTTGTTCCCGCTGAGAACATTCCCAGGCTACTCACTTTGCGATCTTTGCATTCCTTTGTGGCAATTCAATCTCGGAATTCGAGTTCAGGGCAAGTCGGCCCAACCTCGTTTCAAATCCGTGTGAATCTGTGAAATCCGTGTCTTGCTCAATCTTCGACCGGCACGACGAGGTTTTCCATGATGTAGTCTTTACGGTCGGGCGTGTTCTTGCCCATGTAGAAGGTGAGGATGTTCGCCACGTCGGTCTTGGGCGCGTGCTCGACCTGGCTCAACCGCATTTCTTTGCCGATGAATTGCTTGAATTCGCCGGGCGAAATTTCGCCCAGCCCTTTGAAGCGCGTGATCTCGCAACTTTTGCCGAGCTTCGCGGCAGCCGTGTCGCGTTCGCTCTCGGTGTAGCAGTAAATCGTTTGGTCCTTGTTGCGAGCGCGAAAGAGCGGTGTCTCGAGCACGTAGAGATGGCCGTCATGCACGAGTTGCTCGAAGAATTTGAAGAAATAGGTGATGAGCAGATTGCGGATGTGCAGGCCGTCCACGTCGGCGTCGGTGGCGAGAATCACCTTGTCGTAGCGCAGGTTTTCGAGATTGTCCTCGATGTCGAGAGCGCGCATGAGATTATACATCTCGTCGTTTTTATAGACGATGTCGCGCTTGAGATCCCAGACGTTGAGCGGCTTGCCCTTGAGGACAAAAATGGCCTGTGTGTTTACGTCGCGTGTGCTGACGATAGAGCCGGCGGCGCTTTGACCTTCCGTGAGAAAAACCATCGAGCCTCGGCCTTTGCCCTTCGCCTTGTCGAAATGAACTTTGCAATCCTTCAACTGCGGAATGCGAATAGTGATCGCTTTGGCACGTTCGCGCGCGAGTTTTTTGACCTCCTGCAGGTCCTTCCGCAACTGCTGCGTGTCCTGCGCTTTCGCGACGATTTTTTCCGCGACGTCCCGGTTGCGATTGAAGAAGTGAAGCAGCTCCTCGCGCACGGTGTTCACCAGTTCCGTGCGAATCTCCGTGTTGCCAAGCTTGTTCTTGGTCTGTGATTCGAACACCGGATCTTTCAATCGAATCGACACCGCGCCAATCATGCACTCGCGCACGTCGTCGCCTTCGAATTTGCCCTTGGCGTATTCGTTCACGGCCTTGAGCAAGCCCTCGCGAAACGCGCTGAGGTGCGTGCCGCCGTCGCTTGTGTATTGGCCGTTGACGAACGAATAGAACGTCTCACCGTAGCGGCTGTTCGTGTGAGTGAAGCAGAACTCCAGCGTCTTGCTCGCGAAATGGAGCGGGGGATAAATCGGTTCGCTGTTGTCCGTCTGCAAGTCTTCGAGGACCAGATCCATCAGGCCACGGCGTGATTGAAAAGTTTTGCCGTTGAAAATCAACTTCAGCCCCGTGTTGAGATAGCTGTAGTGGCGGAGCCGTCTCTCGACAAATTCGTCCTTGAACTCGGTTTCCTTGAAGATCACGGGGTCAGGATCGAAGCGGATAAAGGTGCCGTTCGGCTCGGTGGTCTTGCCTTTGTTCTCTTTCTTGAGTTTGCCTTGCTTGAACGCGGCTTCGACGAATTCGCCGTCGCGAAAACTGCGCACGACGAAATCTTTCGACAACGCGTTGACGGCCTTGGTGCCGACACCGTTCAAGCCGACGCTAAACTGGAAAACGGCGTCGTTGTATTTCGCGCCGGTGTTAATCTGCGAAACGCAATCGATGACTTTGCCGAGCGGGATGCCGCGGCCGAAGTCGCGCACGCTGACAGTGTTGCCTTCGATCTTGATTTGGACTTCCCGACCGTGGCCCATGATGAATTCGTCGATGGCGTTATCGATGATTTCCTTGAGCAAGACGTAACAACCGTCGTCGTGGTGGGAGCCATTGCCGATGCGCCCGATGTACATGCCCGTGCGCAGGCGGATGTGCTCCAGCGACGAGAGCGTCTTGATTTTGCTTTCGTCGTAAACGTGTTTCTTGTCATCGGTCATAGTCAGCCAGTGAACAAAGTTTCCAGAGCGGTGAATATCGGGAGAAACCGAAGCGATGCAACAGGAAATCGTCCGTCGGTCGCGAACTTTTCCAAAAAGGACTTCTATGGGGTTAGAATGCGGTTGTTCCTTGAGCTGGAATTTTCTACGAACTCAACAACCGCCATACGCGGAGCGCTTCAGTGACGCCCCACGCCTGCGCATCGCAGCCGCGCTGGGTGTGCGGCGCGTCGCCGTCGATTATTTCCGGAATCTGGCCCACGCAGCCCGTGCTCAACAATCCCTCCATGCTGAAAAGGTAATTGCGCGCCGCGTTCACCGCTGCCGGTGAAAAATCCCAGGCGCGAGCCAGCGCTTCGCAAAAGGTCGGCAGCGTCCACGTCCACGCCGTGCCGTTGTGGTACGCGGGTTTGCGCCGCGTGTCCTCGTCGCCTTCGTAATGGCCCCAGTACGGATTTGCGGGGTCGTTCAGCAATCGACCGTCGTTGGTATGAACCGGCAGCGGTGGATCCACCGGCAGCGGCGCGAGTGTGCGGAGCGCGCCAGGTACGACGAGATAGCGCCGCGCCGCGTCCACGCAGCGTTGAGCGTTTTTGCCCGTCAGCAAGCCGAGACTCACGGCAAAGAGGCCATTGCTGCGCAACGCGGAATCCACGCGCGCCTGCGCCGCCGACTGCCCGGCTTCCGCGAGCAGCGCGTCCGCCAGATAGCCGCGGTCTTCGAGCCAGAATAATTTCTCGAACGATGCTTGCGCGCGCGCCGCCATGTCGGGCCACGGCTCGTGCTCGGAGCGAATTTTGTTTTCCGCCAGTTGGCGCAACAGCCGAATCCACAGAACTTGAATCTCGACCGGATAACCTTCGCGTGGCGTCGCGGCGGGATAGTTCGTATCCATCCACGTGAAATGTTTCGGGCTCCAGACGAGCGCGGACGAGCCGTCCATGCGGATGCCGTTGGTCGTGCCACGCTCGTAACCGGTGGCGATTTCGCGCAAGACATCGGCTATGGTCTTACCGTGGTTATCGACGTGGAGAGAATAGATTTTTTTTCCAACCCGTGCGGCGAGTTCTTCGCAGACGATGCCATACCACAACGGCGCGTCCGACGTGTCGCGGTTGGACGCGTTGTCGCCGTGGATGGTGTTGGGCAACGTGCCGTGCTCGACGAAGCGGCCAAACGTGATGAGCAGCCGCTCGACTTCCTCGATCATACTAGCAGCGATCAAGCCGCGCGCCGCGATTAACGTGTCCCGGCCCCAATCCAAAAACCACGGATAGCCGGCGATGACGGTTTTGCCAGTGCCACGCCGTACGACGAATTGTTGCGCCGCGAGCACGAGCCGTTCGCCAAACGCGTCACCGCTTTTAAGCTTCGCTCGGCGGAGCGCAAGTTTGTTGGCGTGCTCGCGGGCGGTGGTGAATTTTTCATCCACTGACAACGGCCCAGATTCGGCAGTGATCACGACGGTCGTACTCGCGCCTTTGGCCAGCGGCAAATCAAACCAGCCTGGACTGTAGGCGTCGCCGCTGCCGGTTTGGGCGCGGCTTTGTTCGACGGGATGCGCGAGATTTTCGGCCCACTCTGCTTCGTGGAGGTAGTGGCCGGAGTCCGCGAATACGCGCAGCCCGCGATCAGACGCGGGTGTGAACGCGAAACCGGTGCGATCCGGCAGCGCGTGGCAATTCGACGAGAAGTGCTGCTCCGAGCCGCCATTGCGTTTGGTTTCCCAATGAAAATTTCGATCTTCGATATCGATTCGCACTGTCAGCCGCACGTCGCATTCACCGGGCAATTCACGTCCGTGAGTTGGCGGGCCGGGCGGACGATGAAAGCGCAGCACGGTGGTGTTTTGTTGATCGAGCATGTCCGCGATCAACTCCAACTCGACGATGCGTCCGTCGCCCGCGTTCGCCGCGAATTTCCAGCGGGCGGGCGGACCGGGTTCAAAGTGAATCAGATTATCCTTGCTCAGCGCGGTGATGAAGCCGTCGGCGTTCACCCAGGCGCGGGCGCGCTTGGCGAAGACGTGGCGATCCACCGGAATTTCCGCGTGGAGATTCGCGCCGAGCAGACAGTCGTACTTGGATCGAATCGCGCCGAAATCGACACCGAGCCGAGCCATGCCGCCGCGACCGTTGGTGAGCAACACGAGCGAATGCGGCTCCACGCCGGAGACGGGCGCGGCGGGCGGCGCATCAACATTGAGAAAACGCACGACGGCTTCCACTTCGCTCTGCTCGCCCGCGTAGCGTTCGAGTTGCAACTCCGCGTCGCACGAATCACGACGCGGCGCGACGCACGCGACGTGGCCATCGCGAACGGGAATGGATTCGAGATGCAGCGGGAGCGCATCGTTGCCACAGCGCAGCGTGGCATGAAAACGAACGACATCGCGAATGAGCAGCCAATGTTCTGCCGGCACGAGCAACACGCGGTTGAGATCGGAGAGTGTCCAAGTCACCACTTTCGGAAATGTCCGCGCGCTGGCAATTGCGGGGCGCGGTTGCTTTTCGGCGGGCAGCAAATCCGCAAGTTCCGCTAGAAACGCCGCTGGATCGTTTGCCACGTGCTCGGCGAGTTCGCGCCAGTTGGCTTTGGCCAGCGGAATTTTTTCCACAGCGAACGACTTGGCCATCGCAGTCACCGCCCACGCGGCTTGAGCGCGAGCGCGGCGATAGTCGTCACCTGATAAGCCTTTCGGTTTGCCGTTGGCGGACAAACAAAACGCCGCCGCAGGTGGGAGTTCAATGACTCGCGTGGCGGCGTCAGCTTGCGTGACGCGCGGCAACGGTTGCTCCAACAAGTCGCAGCGCAAGTCGCCGAGTCCACCGAGCGCAGACTCATCCAGTTTCATTTTTTGCGGCGACTGGTCGTCCGTGTTCACGAGGATGAGCACGCTGTCGTTGCCCTCGGCGGAATCGCGCCTTAGCGCAAACACCGACGACTCCGGCGAACTCAGTCGCGTCAGCTTCGCGCCGTCGAAGAAGCAGGGATGGTCGGCGATAAGTTGATTCAATCGGGCCAGTTCCGGAATGATATTGTCATCGTTGCCCCAGGCCATGCCGCGACAGGAGTGAACTTGAATGCGTTCGGTTGCGAGCCATTCCACGCCACTGGTGAAGGCAAATCCACCGCAGGGACTCGTGAGCGCGCAGAGGCGATTGCGCAAGAGCGACCACGCGCGACCTTTCGCGGCGAGGCGCAAGTTGTCGTGCGTTTCGCTGTAGTGAATGTAGAGGCCGACGCGTTCGCTCTGGCGCGAGCTGTAGTCGAGATAGCCACCGACTTGCTGGCCGGAATAATTTTGAAAAAGTTCCGAATAGGCCCACTGCATGCCGCCTGCGGTCAAAAGATCCTCGGTTGTCTGCCACGCGCCACCGAGACCTTCGAGCAGGAAAACCGCTTCGGGAAATTCCTGGCGCACGCGCGCGATGATGTATTGCCACGCGACGAGCGGCACTTTGTAACCAGCGTCGCAGCGGAAACCATCCACGCCGCGGCGGCACCACGTCAGGAAAACTTCCGCGAGATGATCCCAAAGTCCAACGTGCCGGTGCTCGAGTTCGACGAGATCTTCCCACGTCGTGCCCCACGCGCCGGGGCTGGCGAATGCGCCGCCCTCGCTGCGCAGATACCATTCGGGATGATTTTCCTGGAGCGTCGCGCCCCAGCCGGTGTGATTGATGACGAGGTCGATGAACACGCGTCCGCCGCGCAGATGCGCGTCGTAAGTCAGTTCGCGAAATTGATCGACACCCGTCGTGTGCCGGTCGAACTCGACGAGCGCGGGATCGATGGCCGTCAAATCTTGCGCGGCGTACGGGCTGCCGAAGCGTCCAAAGCGCGCGAAAGTCGTCGGCGTCGGGTTCACCGGCAGCAGATGCAAAATACGGCAGCGCAGCGTCTCGAAGATGTGCGGAAATTCGCGTTGCAGATCACGCAATTTCCCCGACGGCGGAATCACCGTGTACCCACGCTCGTCGAGGGATTTGAGTTGGTGCTCCAATTTTTCATCATGCGTCGCGACGGCGGATTTGCCCGGCCCGAACATGCGCGTGAATGCGCAGTAGATTGTGTTCGCCGTCCGATACGCGTCGGGATGCACGCTGATGCCGAAGTCCGCACCCCACGGCCAATGTTGCCGCCCCTGCGGATCGATGGCGTAGGCTTTCGCGCGGAAGTAACCCACCTCGGCGAGCGGCAACGTAAGTTCATAACCCATTCCGTCCGCTGCCATTGGAATATCCGTCCATGACGCGCCGGCGGGCGGAACCTGGCGGCATTGTGAAAGAATAATTTCTTCGCGTAACATCGCCGCGCGACCCAGATTTGTGCGCAAGCGCGCCTGCCAGCCGGACGGCCACGGCGCGCTGCCAGCGGGTCGCAGCGAGAAACTCACTTGGTCGCCGACGAAACGCAGCACGCGTTCGCCCGGCGCCGGACTCATCACCCAGTCAGTCATAATTGTGCTCCACGATGTTCCGATGGTTGCCAGCGCTCGCGCGGAGCATCTGAAACTTGCGGCCGGAATTCAACCTTCGTGATCGCGCAAGTCGCGTGTTGGTTCGCAGCCACGCGGCCAACGGCCAGATCCAAACGCCGGCCGGAAGTTTTCCGAGGTCGTTAGTTGCCGCGATTCCACTGCCGCGCCAATCCAAGAAAATTGTTCATGATTTGTCGCGACACGTCCGGCGTTCCGGCCATTTCAATGTGGAATTGCGCGGCGTAGATGGGCCTGCCCTTCACACGCAGACACTGCGTTCGCGTCTGGCTTCCGCGCCCGGCGGTCGCGATGAGCGTCCAGCCCGACGGCGCCCATTCGATCTGGCCGCAATGACTTTCCATGACGGTGAACTCGCCCGGCAACCCGGCGAACGCGGGATCGGCGCGCGTTTTCAAAACCCGGTGTGGCCCGCGCTCGAAGATGCACGCCGAGTAATCGCCACACGGTCGCGTCGCAGTGTGACCGATGTGCGTATAGATCGGCGTTCGGGGACTTTTCGGATCGCGGCAATGCGGACAATCCCACGGCTTGTCCACGCCGGTTTCGGCGAGAATCGCCAGCCCTTGTGCGCCGCCGCAGGACGCCCACATCGGCAGGTTGCCGCGCTGCAAAATTTTCTGCGTGCCGCGCCACGACTCGCGCGCGACTTCGCACCAGTCCTTGAAATTGCCGGACAGAAAAGCGCAGAGCGGCCGCGGTTCGGCACTGACGAACGATTCGTCGAACGTGCCGAGCCAGACTTGTTGCGCCTGCAGGTTGCTTTCGCCGGCGCAACCACGTGCGAGCGGGATGAATTCCTGGCCGTGCCCCGGCAGTTCTGGTTTATCAGTCGTGTTGACGGCGACGATCCAGTCCGGGAAATCAATCCTGGCGGTCGTCGTCGAATAAAACTCCACTTCCCGCAGCGTCGGAAAATCTCCGGCAGCTTCGTCGATCTGGATGCGTGCGAAAAGGCAGCGCCGGGGCTTTGCCAGCCGATGAATGCGGAAGCAGCGTTGCTCACGCGGCGTACTCGTTTCGGTCACGTCACTCCAATGCTCACCATCGAGACTCGTCTGCCAGACGTAGCGGCGCGGCGCGTGGCGAAAAACAAAATCATGGTCGCCGGCGATTTGAAGAATCGCGCCCAGGCGTTGCGGCTGCGCGAAGCGGATTTGCCACCACCATTTGCTCGCGCCAGTTGCGCCCTGCCACGATTGGCGCGGAGAGCCAGCGAAGCGATCGCCATCACGCGCACCGGCGGCATTTGATTCGGGGGAATCGCTCGAAGCAGAAATTTGATCCAGCGACGAACGCGGGATTTGCAATGGCCACGCTGACACCGGACTGAGAGCGGCGGCGACTGCAAGCAAACCAACGATGGCGCGCGGCATGACCACGAAATTGACGCCTTACTTGCGCAGCAGGCGCAACGACTCGCGGTCGATCCAAATCTCGCCGGTTTTGGCGCGCATTTCGCAGATCAATTCGACTTCCGGCGTGCTGGATTCAATCCGTGCCATCGGGCCGAAATCACCGCGCGAATTTTGAGTCTCGAACTCGCAGGCGACGAGCGTCCAGTCGCTGTCACCGGAAAGTTTTTGATCAAAGCGCCGGCCGGCGATGCGCAGGCCAGCACCGGCTTTGCGGTCGCCCGGCTCCGGCGTCACGCCCTGGCATTTCATTCGGCCTTCGAGGCGATAACGTCCGGGTTCCAGTTTGACCTTCGTTGTCCACGCACCCACGGCGCTGCCGCCGGCCGCGTTGATGTGTAAAAGTTTTTTTCCACTCTTGTCGGTGACTTCGTCCACGAGCGGTTTGCCGTAATCAACCCGCGCCTTCCAATCAGCGAGACGCGCGAAGCCGGCGGGGTCGAATTGCAAAGTGGTGTCCGGCGCGGTCAATTGTTCGCGGACGCTTTCGGTGCGCTCGACAATGCGGTGACAGAATGCCTTGACCGTCTCGCTATGAAAATTGGCCGAGCCACGGCTTTTCTCCGCCAGCGCGGGCTTGATTTTCGCGGCCAATTCCCAAACCCGATTTGTGATAACTTCAACTTTGAAAACATTCGTCATCAGTTCGGTCAAGCGTGCCTTGTAGCGCTCCCGTCCGGCGGGTGCGGCCAGCACGGCGTCGGCGACCAAGCCGCTCATGCGCGGATAAATCGGCATGTCCGTGCCCGTGCGGAAAGTGCCGAACATCTGGTCGAGACCGTGCGGCATGAAAACGAATTTGTCCGAGGTCGGATCATGATAGAGCCGGTAGTTGTTCTTGTTGATGCCGTAACCGTCGGTGTTGCAGGTGATGGTGTCCATCGCCAGCAGACTGATGAAGCGGTCAAGGTCCAGAACTTTGTCCAATTGGACCATGCGTTTCGTCGGGTCTTTTTCGCGCGCCGCGTCCGCAAGGCGCTTCAAGTCGGAGCGATCTTCGGGATTTTTGCCGGACGATTTCGTCAAGGGTCCATCCACGTCTTTCAGAAAGCCGCCGTCGTACAAATTGCCGGTCGCATCCTTGAAATGGTGCGCGAGGAATTGCTTGTTGTAGGCTTCGACGAGCACGTAAACCCCCAGCTTGCGGCCGTTCAATTCCACGGTGGCGTGCGTGGCGCGCGGCACCGGCACGCCGGCGGCGGCGAACAATTCACGGCAGATTTGCTCGCTCAAGAGCGATGGATCCTGCACGGAGTTGTTCAACGAAATTCGCTGCCAGCCGTGAAAAGTTTGCCCTTTGACATGCTTTGCAAAGTTGAGCGTCAGCCCGGGATTCGCATCGACCGGCCGGAAGCTGCCCGCCGCGCCTTTGAGATGCACGGCGACATCCGTGTAAACTTTGTCGCCTTCGCGAACGGTGCATTTCACCGACGGACGCTCATCCTGAGCGCCACCGCCCCAACCGCGAAATTGGTACCCGCGCAGCGTCTCCAATCCTTTTTCCGGAATTTCGATCTGCAGGCGGAAAATCTGATTGTTCGTGAAAATGTTCTCCGCTGGTTCGGTGAATTTCTTCTTGCTCTCCTTGTTGCCGGCGTTTTGCGCGCCCGCCGGCGCCACGAGGGCGAACACCGCCAGGAAGAACGCGCCGGCACGGAGCCATTGCCTGCCCAAATTGAAAAACGTCATAAGCAAATTGAAGTGACGACGCGGTGATTGAGACAATTTAACCACCCTTGATCAACTCTAATCCGGAACCATTCAGTTCGGTTTGAGGAGCACACGCGTCTCGCGTGTTCCCGAATTTCTACTGCAAAGTTCCGCTCAACATCACCGCGCTTCGAAACAGCACGGCCATTAAAACCGCTCGGCGCTCATGTTCAGCGCACGGTGCAAGCTTGCGGCTGGCGCGTGAACAATCTAATTTTTTAATCGTCTGACCCGGAATGAAACGCACCGCCACGCGACGACTCGCCGTTCGGCTCCTGCTGGTTGCAGCAGTCGGCCGGGCAATGTTGTCCGCGCGCGCCGCCGAGCCAACTGCGGAAGAAATCGCGTTCTTCGAGCGGAAGATTCGGCCGGTACTCATCGAGCGTTGCTTCAAATGCCACAGCGCCGAGGCCGAAAAACTCAAGGGTGAATTGTTCCTCGATAGCCGCGAAGCCTTGCTCAAAGGCGGCGAGAGCGGTCCCGCGATTGTGCCTGGCGAACCGGAAAAAAGCCGTCTTATCGAGGCGATTCGCTACGGCAACGTCGATTTGCAAATGCCGCCCAAAGGCAGGCTGTCCGACGACCAAATCGCTGCGCTCACCGAATGGGTCAAGCTCGGCGCACCCTGGCCGCGCGAAGTTACGAAAAAATCATCCGGCAAAAAGGACAACTTCGACATTGCCAAACGCAGACAGGAACACTGGGCGTGGCGGCCAATCCAGGCGAGCGCGCCTCCGTCCGTGGCGAACAAAACCTGGCCGCGCAATTCCATCGATCAATTTCTGCTCGCGAAGCTCGAAGCGAAACATCTCACGCCGGCGCCGGCCGCCGAAAAGCGGACGCTGATTCGCCGTCTTTGTTTTGATCTTGTCGGCCTGCCGCCTTCGGTGGAGGAAACGGAAACCTTCGTCGCCGACGCCGCGCCGGATGCTTATGAAAAACTCGTGGATCGTTTGCTGGCTTCGCCCGCCTTTGGCGAGCGCTGGGCGCGCCACTGGCTTGACCTGGTGCGCTATTCGGAAACGCTCGGCCACGAGTTTGATTATCCGCTTCCCAACGCTTGGCGTTATCGCGACTACGTCATCCGCGCGTTCAATGACGATGTGCCGTATGATCAATTCGCGACCGAGCACATCGCGGGGGATTTGCTGCCCAATCCGCGCCGGCACCCGGCCGAAGGTTTTAACGAATCGATCATCGCGCCAGGCTTTTTCTGGTTTGGGCAGCAGACACATTCGCCCGTCGATGTGCGGCAGCATCAGGCGGAGTTCATCGACAATCAGATCGACGTGCTGGCGAAAACTTTTCTCGGTCTCACGGTCGCCTGCGCGCGGTGCCACGACCACAAATTCGACGCCATCTCGACGCGCGACTATTACTCGCTCTACGGCATCTTCAGCAGCTCGCGCTACGCGCAGCGCGCCATCGATGCGCCGGATGCCATCGCGCGACGCATTCAGGAACTGGCGAAATTGAAACCTCGCCTGCGAATTGCGGCCGCCGATCGATGGCGCGTGCAAGCCGGACAGATCCAAAATTATCTTCTTGCCGCCGCGCAGTTGAATGGCGGTGCTTCGTCGGCGATTTCCGAACTCGCGGCGCAATTCAAACTCAATGCCGCGCGGCTGACGAATTGGGCGAACGCGTTGCGTGATACTACGCTGGCCGAAGCAAGCCATCCTTTGTTCGCCTGGAAACAATTAACCGCGACGAACGCGACAGACGCGACAGTTTCGTTCGACGAAAAATGGAACAGCTTCCAGCAAGCCGAGAACACTCGCAGCGTGTCTCCTGGCAGCAACGCCGTCGTCTTTGCTGATTTCCGAACGCAGGATTTCCGCAACTGGTTTCTGGACGGCGAGGCTTTCGGTAACGCTCCAGCGCGGGCGGGCGATTTTGCGGTGGGGGCGACCAATCAAAACATCACAGGCATTCTCACTGAGCCAGCCGCTCACAGCGGCGTGCTGGCGCGGCAACTGCAAGGCGCGTTGCGCTCGCCGACGTTTGTCATCACGAACCGCTATCTGCACTTGCTGGTCGCCGGTCGCGACAGTCGGGTGAACGTGTTCGTGGATAACTTCGCGATGATTCAGGATCCGATCTACGGCGGACTGCGTCGCGTCATCGACCACGATCAATTCCAATGGCTGACTATCGATGTCAGCATGTGGCCGGGCCATCGGGCGTACTTTGAATTCAGCGACATCCCCACGGGCGATCTTTCCGGCGGCGGCAAACCCGGCGGCTACGGCCCAAACGGCTACCTCGCCGTCCGGCAAATTATTTTCTCGGATGACAAACAACCGCCGCGTGAAGCGTCGTCATTGCGTACGTTGCTTGGCGATGACGCGTTCGCTTCGCTTGAACAACTCGCTGAACGCTACGCGCAAGCCGCGCGGGAGGCGTTGGAACTTTGGAAACGCGGAACCGTGGCGGACTCGCCGAACACACGCGCGCAACTGGCCTTGCTTGATTGGCTGGTCGGCCACGGTTTGCTCGAACGCAGTCCGGCCGAAAATTCCGAACACAGCGCCGATTCATTTGCTTCGCTGCTCGCCGAATATCAAACGCTCGCCGCATCAATTCCAAATCCGGCCCGTGCGCCAGCGATGGCCGATGGCAGCGGTCTGGATGAAAATGTTTTTATCCGTGGCAATCCGAAGCACATTGGCGAACGCGTGCCGCGCCGTTTTCTCGAAGCACTCGCCGGTGACCAACAGGGTTCCATAGCGAACGGCAGTGGACGACTTGAACTCGCGCAACGGTTGCTCGATCCGGCAAATCCATTTCCCGCGCGCGTGATGGTGAACCGCGTGTGGCATCATCTCTTTGGCCGCGGCCTCGTGCCGTCCGTGGATAATTTCGGCGTGCTCGGCCAGACGCCGACGCATCTCGAATTGTTGGACTGGCTGGCCGGATGGTATCGATCCGACGCCGGTTGGAGCACCAAGAAGTTGATTCGCCTGCTCGTCACGTCGAGCGCGTATCGGATGTCGAGCCGCGCGGATGACGCGCTGGCGGAACAAAAAGATCCGACGGATGAGTTGCTGCATCGGATGCGCGTGCGCCGGCTGGAGGGCGAGGCAATTCGCGACGCGGTGCTCGCCGTGTCGGGCCGGCTCGATCAAAAAATGTTCGGGCCTTCCATGCCGGTGCATTTGACGCCGTTCATGGATGGGCGCGGCCGGCCGGACAAGAGCGGCGTGCTCGACGGCGACGGCCGGCGCAGCCTTTACGTCGAGACGCGCCGTAATTTTCTTTCGCCAATGATGCTCGCTTTTGACACCCCAATTCCCGCCACGACGGTGGGCCGGCGCAGCGAATCAAACGTGCCCGCGCAGGCGCTCATCATGATGAACGATCCGTTCGTCGTGCAGCAGTCGGAGATTTGGGCGAAGCAGTTGCTGGCCGATGGTGGATCACCCGCTACGCAACGTGTTCAGCGAATGTATCGGGCTGCGTTCGGACGCCCGCCAACCGAACGCGAAGCCAGCGACGCAATACACTTCCTCGATGAACAGGCGAAGGCGTATGGTCTGGCCAAAGAGTCCTGTGCCAACGATTTGAAACTCTGGGCCGACCTCTGCCACGTCCTGTTCAACGTGAAGGAATTTGTGTTTGTGAATTAAGCGCCTGGCGTTTCGTTCAGAGTGGGAGCCGCAGGGAAAGAACGGCTTAACTCAGCTTCTGCCTTGCCCAGGTGCTCGGGCAAGGCTTATCGTTCACCTCGCTGTGGAAATAAGACTACTGATACTATCCCCTACGTCTTTCCCAAAACGCAATTTGTTCTCGACCCGTTAAGTGCCATGTCGCAGGAAGATGAACGTCAGGCGAAACTACGCGCAGAACACACACTGTGGTTGAGCGAGGAGTTGAGAAAGAGTGCGGAAGAACACGAACGCCAGGCGAAACTGGTCCGTGAGGATGTAGAACGAGAGTTGGGGCGCAGCGCACAGGAAGTTGAGCGTTTGGCTGCTGAAGCGGAGGGTGAAATGCACGAGAACCAAATCGAACTGTCAGAAAATAGAAATCAGGAGTGTAGCTATAAGATAACTCTTGGACCTGGAATCGTGCGGTATCTTGAGGTCGCGGTTTTCCTTGAAGCAGATGTGGAGTCATGGATCAACCTCCTACGCGGTTTGTCGCCGGAGCCGAAAATCCATTACTCGGACGGTCATTTTATAGCCTCGACTGCTGCACGTTCAAGTCCTGGGCTTGATCTA
>JACPZS010000162.1 GCA_016195385.1 Verrucomicrobiota bacterium | reverse complement strand
AGCCGAGGGTAACGTAGTCGCCACGCAGCAGGTCGCGCGGATCGACCGGACGCGTCTCCAACAGGATCAATTGGCCTTCGTGCAAAGCGCGTTCCTGCTGAAACGTGGGGGCAAGAATCCAGGCGGTTTGCAGGCCGAGAACGAGGAGAAGGAGTTTGAGTTTCATGGCGGTCAAGGGGTTGAGGTTTGCATCCGTTGCAGCAGCGCGCGGCGTTTCTTCTCCAGATAAATTCCGAACGCGATGAGAAAGACGCCGGAGATGAGGAACATCAGGCCCGTCCGCGCCATCGAACCGATGAGCGTGATGTAGGTGGCGATGAGGTTGAGCGAGATGAAGGCGATGCCGAGGTTCACCGTGTATGGCGAGCGTGTCTGGATGCCGACTTGAATTTGCAGCAGACAAAACACGAACAACGCGAGGGCGGCGATCCAGTTGTAGAGCGCCGTTTCGGAACCTGGAAAGAATCCGTTGCTGCCTGACCAATCGCCGATGAGTGCGCCAGCCAGCAGCGCGACGGCTCCGACAAGGGTGAGTCCCCATGTCCAGCGCCACTGTCGCCTCAAGCGCGGGTCTTGTTTGACACCCCATGCCAGCAGGGCCAGCGTGATCACGCCGAGTCCGATGAGAATTTCGGTGGCGTGGGGCGAGACATTTTTGTGGCCACTGTAAAAAATTCCCCAAGTTAGCGGAAACGAAAAAAGGTGAAACACGAGCAGGCCGAGGTTTTCGGTGGGCGGCGCAAACTCGGCAAACGAAGTTCGCCGCAGAGAGTAACCGCCTCCGAGATAAACCAAGCCCAGCAGCGAGTAGAGGAGGATCTGATGCTGATCGTCGCCGAAGAAAATCCAACCGTCGCGCTGGTTGACTTCGAGGCCGAACCACAAACCAAACGCGAGCAGACTCAAAATATGTTGCGCCTTGGATCGCAGCAGCCACGGCAGCGCAGCGATGCCGAGCCACCAGAGCAGAATGGCATTCGGTGCGCGCGACGAGAGATGATAGATTTGCCCGATGAGCGCGATGTTCGCGAGGAAAAGCCCGGAGCCGGCCAGGTGCAACGCCTCGCCGGCCTTCTGGTATTTGCCCTGCACGTCGCGGAGATAGTAGCCCCCCACGTGCGCGCCCAGCATGAGCAGCAAGCCGGAGGCGATTTTTAATCCGTGCGGGATTTCGTCCCAATTCGCCGAGATAAGCAGCACGATCCCGCTGGCAATCAACACCGCGCCGAGGAACGAAATGATCGTCAGAAATCGGCCGGCCCCTTCTTTGAGTTGAAAATGCGCGATGATTTGCTCGCGCTGCTCGGCAGTGATCAGGCCGGTCGCATGAATTTTTTCGATGTCGGA
The DNA here is from genome assembly GCA_016195385.1 of Verrucomicrobiota bacterium. Classification (GTDB taxonomy): domain Bacteria; phylum Verrucomicrobiota; class Verrucomicrobiia; order Limisphaerales; family JACPZS01; genus JACPZS01. The sequence goes on along the minus strand of JACPZS010000162.1, from coordinate 4,246 downwards.
ATGTTTCATAGGCTGAGTCGAGTTTGGTTAGTTGGTTGTTGCGGCTGGACTTGTAGTTCGTTGCTGAATCGTCTTCACCGCGAGCGCGAGCCAGAGCAGCGCGGCGACAACGAGTGCGACGGGCAGAATCAAAACGGCTTTGCGCAAGTCGTGCCACGAATCGGAAAGTTGCCCGACGATCTCCGACGACCACATGTCGCCGAAAAGGTGAATCATGAAAATCGAGACGGCCATCGCGCTGGAACGGAGATTCACCGGCACGGTTTCGAGGATGAGCGTGTTGACTGGGCCGGTGGAAAGAAACAGAAGGAACATCGCCAGCGCCAGGCACGACATCGCCAGCGTGGTGTTGACTGCAAGAAACGCTGCTACCGCCACCGGCACCGCGCCGAGCACCGACAAACCGAGCGTCAGCGCGTAGCCGGCGGGATTACGCTTTTGCCAGGCGGTGGCGGCGAAGCCACCGATGAGCGTGCCGAGCAATCCCGCCACGACTAGAACCGCGCCAAAAAAAGTCGCGGCGCGATCTTGCGGCACGTTGTGGATGCGATGGAGAAAACTCGGCCCCCAGACGCCGAACGCGCCCAGCGCGAAAGTATAGGCGGTGTAACCGAGCACGACGAGCAGGTAATCCCCAAGTTTGAAAAGCTGGAAGACGTCGCGTGCGCGCGGCTTGTTCGTTGAATTGTCGGCACCGGTTCCGCCGTCCGCCTGGCCACGGGCCGGCTCTTTGAAAGGCAGCAGCGCGAGCGCGAGCAACAGCCCCGGTGCGCCGGCCCAGATGAACGCTTCGCGCCAACTGTAATGCGCCGCAATCTGGCCGCCGAGGATGTTGCCAAGCGCGGCCCCGACCGGAATCGCGACATAAAAAATCGTGAGCGCGTTGTTTCGTTTTGAGGGCGCGAACGTGTCGGAGATGATGCTCGGACTAATCGTGGCATAGCTGGCTTCGCCGAGCCCAACCAGAACGCGGTACGCGAGCAAAATTCCAAGGCTTGCTGCAAAACCCGTCAGCACGGTGCCGAGGCTCCACACAAAAATTCCGGCGGCGATGAGCCACTTCCGCGAGGCGCGGTCGCCGAGGTAGCCGAAAATTGGCGATGTCACGAAGTAGCCGAGCATGAACGCAGTGACGATGCGGCCCGCCTCGCCGTCACTGATGTGCAACTCGTTTTGCAACGATGGCAGCACGGCCGAGAGGACGAAACGATCGAGATAATTGAACAGGTTCAACCCGGTGAGGATGAAGAGCGTCCAAAATGGCGAGAGCGGTTTGTTCATGAATGTCGGGCTTGGGTTTGCCGCTCCAAGTTCATCGTGTGTTCCGAGCAAACTGGCTGTCGTACTTTGCACGGCGTGAAGTTAGCGGCCTTCATCATATCAGCGGTAATTGAAAAAACCGGCGAGCAATCGACTCGACTGATGTTCGAGTGATGCGTGTGCGTGCGAATAGCGTGACTGCATGTCAATCCGTCGCGCAGTCGGGCGAGCGACTCGAGTCCGCTTCCTCCGCGTTCATTGTGTTGAGCCAGCTTTGAAACGTGGCCAGCGTAATGAACATGGGTTGAAACACCGCTTCACCGCCGCCCACTTGCGGACCAAACGGCACGAAGCCCAGGTGGCGATAGAGCTTCTGCTGTCGCTTGGTCCCGGAAATGATTGCCAGGTCGTAGCCTTGTGGAATGCAAAAGTGCGCCAGCAGTTTCAAAAGCCCCGGCAGAATCGGGCCGTGGCGGAAGCCGGATTTGATGGCCAGCAACCGCACTTCGACAATGCGATGGCCCGGCGGCAAATAGGAATCCAGATTCGCGAGCTTTTGGTCGAGCGAGAAGGGACGCTGGCCTCGAACAGCCAACATACCGATCAATTCTGCTTCGCGCAGGCAGATCAAATACGTGTTCTCGGCGTGGAATCGATCCACGAGGCGGCCGTGCGGATTCTTCGGGTGCTGCGGAATTTCCTCGACGAAGGTTCGATAGTTGAGCTGGTGAATTTGATCAAATTCCGAAGCGGTCGTCGCAATCTTGAAGGTTAGTCCCGTTGCCGAGTTCATGCTTGGAGGTCGAGCATGGGGCGAACACTCGATGAACGCAAAACTTCCTTGCTAATCAAATCCTCAGTCCCGCTCACTTTCACGCCCTCCAGCGATTTATTTCATCACGAACATTTTTCCGATGCGCGAACAAAATGATCATCGCGGCCAACGAAGTTCCCACCACGGCGGGCGCTGGCCATCCACCAATCAGCAACGCCAGCGGCGTCAACGCGTACGCGAGCATCCCGCTGAGAACGAAGCTGCGCAGAACCAACATCGCAATGAGCGATCCGGCGAGCAGAATCAACGCGATGGAATAATCATACGCGAGCAGCGCGCCGAGAGAGGGAGCAACGCCCTTGCCTCCGCGAAAATTAAGTTGCGCCGGCCAGACGTGCCCCGCGACGACCGCCGCCAGCGCCAGCGCGCGAGCCCATGAAGTCGCGTGAAGTTGCCCCGGCAATTCAACCGCGACGGCCCCTTTGGCGAGATCGAGCAACAGCGTCAGCGCAAAACCCGCCGGACCGAGGTTCCGTCCGACGTTGCGAGCGCCAACGCTTCCGCTGCCGAGATTGCGGATGTCGCGGCCCGTCCGCCAGCGCACCAGATAATAACCCGAAGCGAAACAACCAAGCAGATAAGCGCCCAGGACAGCCACAAAATCCCGGTCGGCGAGCGCGAAGGTCATGGCTGGTCATTGAGTCTGCAAACGCTCACGGTCGCAAGGCGTTTTTGATGAAGCTAAATTCTCGGTCAGCATCGCGCGGTAAAAATTCTCTGCCGGCGCGAGTTTGAGCACATTCACTGCTGCGAGCCAGTTTCCGGTACCTGCTTCCGACTTGACGCATTTTTCCGGGGCCGCTAAAAATTTTATCAGTTGGCAGGTCGGGGAATCAAAATCATGTGCAAGGCAAACCCACGTAACTCAGCGCGCCGCGCGGGCAAATCGCCAACCGCACCGTGCTCATCCGCGACGTGGAAACGCGCGTCGCCGGCCTCGTCGCCCGCGTGGAAACAGGCCCGCATCATCATCGACTCCGGCCACGGCCCCGCCACCCCGCCCGCCCCGCCAGCCGGTTCGACGCCCCCGCCTGCTCCATGAGCCGAGGGAGATTTGTTGCAAACTCCGATCCACAATGACCAAAAATAAATCAAATTACAGGCCCGCTGTTCCGCCGGAGACCAAGAGAGATCTTTATCGCGAGGCCGGTAACAAATGCGCCAACCCGGGATGTCCTAATCGGCTCGTTGAATTACACCACATTCACGAATGGCACGTGTATCAAACACACGACGCCAAGCATATGATCGCGATCTGCCCGACGTGTCACGGCCATGCTCATTACGGGGAGATGAAGATCGAAGAATCCACCATTCGCAGTTGGAAGAAAGCGCGTCCCAATCCTTCCAATACCGGCTATCTCTACATAGAGCCGGGACCACCGCCACGGATACTGATGGGACGCATTTACTGGAATCGAAAAGATGGGGACGGCGCGATTGTCTTCCAATTGTCTGCGCGGAATCAAGTCAGCTTTCGTGTAATCCCCGGAAACATTCTGTTGGCGTCGCTAGTAGTCTCCGATCCGGTTGGGAACGCAATTGTGGAGCTTCGAGAGAATCATTTGATTCATGCCCGCCGCGAAGGTGTCAAATTTGAGCAGCGACCTGGCCAGCTCCGCGTCACAGTTCCTGCCACAGACGAATTTGTGTCGTGTGCGATGATCGATAATTTTCAAACCAGCTATCCCTTACGTCTGCTTGTCAAAGAAGAACGTATCACCCTAATTGACATTCAAGTAATTGATATTGGCACCGTTCAAGTGGAAGGCGTTTGGATCGAAGGCGATCGTGCAGTGGTCGCCAATGCCGATTTCGTCTATATCCATCGGCCCGGCATTGGATTTAATGGCTGGACCGGTTACGACAAAGTTCGGGGTGACAAAGATCTATCGAATCTCCCACTTGTTACGTTCGATGGGCCGCTCGAGATTTCTGTGATGCAAGCATTTTTTAAAATCCCTGCCTTTTGAATTGAATACTGTCAATGGACATAACATCGCGATACTGCGCAGATCCCCTTGCTCGCTGCTTTGGTCAAATGACAACATCGCGCTGGCTTCAATGAGAAGTTTGAACGAACAGTCCGTATGCTTCTCCGCCCGATGCAGGCGGCCCTTGGTCCTTTCACGGCGGCAACAATTCTCTTTT
>JACPZS010000161.1 GCA_016195385.1 Verrucomicrobiota bacterium | reverse complement strand
TTTCGAGAAGATATTTCCACCGGCCGTCGATGGAGCGACGAGGTTGACGACTTGGTTGTTATTGTAAGTGCGGGTGAATTGCGTCGTACCGGTGCCCTGGCCGTTGTTGTCGTTGGGACTTGCCGTGACAGACACGCCACTAGCTGGGTTCACAGAAGCAATGGTGAGTAATTGGGTGCCGGTGGCGGGCTTGAAGGGCGGACGACCGCCCGGAAAAGGAGTGTAAAGCGGATCCCCGACATTAATTTGCTGCCAGCCGACCCACCAGTTATCCCGAAAGAAGGCATCGCCGATGCTCGCTCCTTCAAAAAGGTTGCGGAGAATGGCGTCCGGTCGCGGCACGCCGCCATCGTACGGTTCGGTGATGCAACCGGTCACCGCGGTGATGCCGGCCGCAATCGCACCCACGCCCCAACCGATGTTGGGATCGGTTCCCGATGGCGGATTGTTGTCGCCGCGTGGACCGCCATAAAGCCCTTCGCTTTTCCATTCCATGCCGATCGCACCCGGCAGCCAGGTCCAAGGATCGGGCCGTGCATTGCCGTTGACGCCAATGGTGTTGTACCAGCCATACGTGCCTGCATAATACGCGGCGTTCGGTGCCGTGGGAATGTTTGAACCCGGCTCCCCAATGCGCCAAAAAGTGCTTTCTTGCAGCCACGGTAATGTGACATTCATCGCCATCTGTTTGGTGCGAAACAGGGTCCACTCCACCCAGCGGTCGTAGATCCAAGCTCCGGTAGGCGGCGGTGTTTGGAGCAACGAATCGGGATTCCTGCGATCGAAATAAAATTTTCCACCCATAAAATCCAGTCCGCCCGCTTGCTCGGCCTGTAGCGCCTTGTCCACCTGCGCCTTGGCAATGGTCGAGTTCGCGGCATCGAGGCGGAAGACGGAATAGATTCGTTTGCCAGTACGGGCGCGAAACGCAGCAAGGGATTCAAATGGCGTGTAAGTTACGACGGTATTGACCACGACCGGATTGCCGTTGACATCGACGGCGTTGACCGGCCCGTTGATGCCTCCTGCCACGGCCAGCGGAGTTCCCGCCTGGCCCGGCGAGTACGGATTGGCGAAAAACGTGGTGCTCTGGCTGGTACCCACGTTCGGGCCTTTGGCAGCGTCGCCAAACGGATCGCAAACATACGCGTCCAAGCTGGCACCGCGCAGAGAAGCGCCGGACGGATAGGTCCAGACATCATTCCACACGCCGTACGGCGTACCGTAAGTGAAGACGATGTAGAGGATCTGCTGCTGACCGAGTTGGGTCAGCGCATTGGTGATGGGCGCAATCACTTCCGTGAGGGCCTTTGAATAATGATAATTGTCGAGGAAGCCCATCGTCGATGAAGGCCTGATGCCGAGGAGGTTCGACGCCGGAATACCGCGCTGGGCTGCGTAATAGTTCGCGACGTTCAGCGACGCCGGCACGTTCGCGTTGTAAACGACGAGGACGCGGCTCGCGAGTGAAGTCGAAGCAGCGGCCAGCGGAGTTGCGCCACCCTCGGCGATCGCGAGCGTGTCCACAACTTGATCCCCAGCCGCCATGGTCGGCGGGGTGACTCCAACATCGGTCGCCGCGAGGCTGTCCGCATCTGGTTCTTCAGCCGCGTTGGCGCTCCCAATTGCCAGACTGCCCAGCAGGGCGGACAGCAACAGCCATCGCATTGGCAGGGGAGCCACAATTTTGGTTTTCGGCGCGCATAAAGGAGCGCCCGATTGTGATCGCGATGGGAAAAATAGATTTTTCACGGCTCGATTCATTTTGCAAATCTAACAGTAACTTGCTCGCAGCAAGCTTTATTCCGAAGGAGTCTTGAACGGGGTGAGAGTTGCTTGCTCACCTCATCCAATTAGAACAGTTTTGAGCGGTCAGAACCTTTAGCCCTGACTTGCTGGCAGGCAATAGCGATGGTTAATAACGAAAGCCAAATTCCCCGTCAAGCCAATCTGCGGCGTGACGCGGCACACAGGCTGCCTTAACTCAAAAATGTGTGTTACCCACGGAGGGGCCGGAAAGGCCAAATGTTTTGCTTGTTTCTCCGTGAGAGCTTTGCTAGCAAGAGAAGCGTCCCGAACCAGCAAGCCTCTGGCTCGTGAAGAAATTATCCGCTAGCCGCAAATTCCGGAGCAATTCCCTTTGGGGGATTTGGTGGGGCGTTGTCTTCTCAGGCCTATTTTGCGCGCAAGTTTCGGCGCTGCCCACGCAGCTGGGAGATTTGGACGAAGACGGCCGAGCGACCGTCCTCGACGTCGTTCGACTCATCAATCACCTCAACGGTGCCGCTCCACTCGTGCCTGAACTCGAACCGTTCGCGGATGTGGATCAGGATGGGTTCGTGACCGAGTTGGACGCGACGGCCATTGCCCGCGCGATCGTCGGGAACACTCCGTTGCCCGCCGTGCCGTTGACGCGCGTGTTGAGCAGTTCACCATTCCAAGGGGAAAGCGGCGTTTCGGTGACGCGCAAGACGATCCTACGTTTCAACTTCCCGCTCGCCACAAACACCGTCATCGGCACGGATCGCCTCTACGCGGAATTCGGCGGGCGACACTTGCTGGCGCGCGTTGAGATTTCAGAGGATCACCGCCGAGCGACGCTGTTCTATCTGGAACAGACGCCGGGCGGTGCCCGGGTGCGCGTGACCTTCCAAGCCAACGGAATCAAAGATTATCTTGGCCGCGATCTCGACGCGGACGGGGACGGCAATCCAGGCGGTTCGGCGACGATCGACTTCGAGACGTTTAATTCCACGCCGCTGACGGGCACGGCCATCTTGGGCCGAATTTTTGCGGCGGAACTCGTGCCCGGAACCGGCAACCCTTCGACGTCGATGAACAAGCCGTTGGAAGGTGTTACGATCACGGTCGATGGCATGGAGGAAACCCTGCGCGTGGTCACGGATGCGCAGGGCAATTTCAAATTGGATCCGTGTCCGGCGGGACGCTTCTTCGTCCACATCGATGGCCGCACAGCGGTCGGAAGCCAGTGGCCCAACGGCAGCTATTACCCGCTGCTGGGCAAGGCCTGGGAAGCCGAGGCTGGCCGTACGGACAATCTCGCCGCCGGCACCGGCACGATTTATTTGCCACTCGTAGCGGCGGGCACGCTCCAAACCATCAGCCCAAATCAAACAACGGATGTGACTTTTCCCAGTTCGGTAATCGCGAGCAATCCCGCGCTCGCTGGTGTGACCATCATGGTTCCGCCGAACTCGCTGTTCAGCGACGATGGCAAACGCGGCGGAATGGTGGGGATAGCTCCCGTACCTTCTGATCGCCTGCCGGAGCCATTGCCTGCTGGACTAAAACACGCCATCGACATCAGCATTCAAACAGACGGGCCGATGAATTTTGATCAGCCGGTGCCGGTGCGCTTCCCGAATTTGCCCGATCCTGTGACCGGCCAGAAGCTGCCGCCCGGAGCCAAGACTGCACTCTGGAGTTTCAATCACGACACCGGCAAATGGGAGATCTCCGGACCGATGACGGTGACTGCGGACGGAAATTTTGTGCAATCAGATCCCGGTGTCGGCGTCCGCCAGCCCGGCTGGCACGGCACCATGCCCGGCACACCGGGCAGTTTCACCAACGCGCCGCCGAAAAATCCGTGCAAGAGTCTTACGACTGGACAAATCGTTAGCATCGTCTTCGATGTCGGGGCGGCGGCAGCGAAATGCATCGCCGAGTTCACCGGTGTCGGCACCGTCATCAAAAAGGCCATCTCCATTGTTTCTGAGATCAAAAAATTCGGTGAAAGCGTCAGCAAACTTTACGATGACGTGAAGGCTGGCAAAACCGGCGTGGGGACTGCCAAGAATGCGATGAAGGCAATTCTCTCCGCGAAGAAAGCCATCGTGGACGGATTTGACATTTATTTCAAAGGCGCTTTATTCGACAAAATTACCGCGCCGGCTAAATGCGCTGAATCGATTTTGAGTCTGCTCGATTCGCTGTGTGGCAAACTTGTTCAAGGCGGTACCGGACCGTGCAGTTCGTCTATTTGGCTGCAATTGGCCTGCGTCGGCGTAGCGGAAGCAAAATCTACTTTGGTGATCATCAATCGCTCGCTCGAAGTTGTCACTCAAGGCGGGGCCAAGGTGGCGCTCAAACTGGCGTGTGGCTTCGTCGATCTGCTCGCGACCCAGCTTGGCCTGCCCGTCGCCAGCACTTCCGGCGATGCGCCTTCGGATCCAAACCTTGCCCTGCAATCTGTTCGCAAACTGAGCGACAGCGATCCCTTGCCAGCAGATGCGCTCGCGACGCTCGAGCAATTGGCTGCCGCGAGCAAGGCGTTGAGCGACACGATGGCGCCACTGGAAACGCTCGCCGATAATTTTCAAAAACTGCAAGACGGGATGCAGTCCGCCGTGGATAACCTTTCGAAATTTTTTTACGAGCAAGTTGGCGTGCCGCCTAATGCGTACTACGTGATGGAAATTCAAGGGCGCGAAATTCGAGGACGCACTTCGAGTCAGGGACAAATCGATCTCATCCTGGCGGCGGACGCGGATTACACGCTCTCGGTTTACGATCCTGTGAGCGGCTTGATCGGGATCGTGCATGGGCGCACATCGCCGAATGGAGTTCCCACCAAGATTCCCCTGCCGCAGTTTATTCCACCGGACAATTCCACCGACACGGACAACGATGGCTTGCCGGACGTCGTCGAGCGCGTCATCGGCACTGATCCGACGAACCCCGACACCGACGGCGACGGCATCCTCGATGGCGCGGCGGTGGCGCAAGGGATCGATCCACTCGGTGGCAAGGGCTTGCCGACCGGCATCATCGCCACGGCGCCCACGCGCGGAAAAGCTGTGGACATCTGTGCGGTGAACGACATCGCGATTGTCGCCGAACTCGACGCCGGCATTTCCGTGTTCAACGTCTTCAGCGGCATGACGCCGACGCTCGTCGCGCAAGTGGACACACCCGGCAAAGCGCGGGGCGTTTCCTGCACCGGCAACTTGATCGCCGTCGCGGATGACACCGCTGGGCTGGCGATCATCGACATCAGCGATCCTCCCGCCGCAAGAATTGTTCACCAAATCAGCCTCGGTGGAGCGGCGCAGGCGGTCGTCACCGCCGGCAACTTCGCCTTCGTGGGCCTAGCCAACGGACAATTGGTCTCGGTGGACATCCTCAGCGGTCGCGAGCTGGATCGGCTCCTGCTTGGGAGCGGCGCAGTTCAGGATCTCGCCTTGGGTGGGGATGTTTTATACGTGCTGACGGACACGAAGCTCCACGCCGTGGCTCTGGACGACGCTGAATTCGATCCCGGCGGTGCGGTGGATGCCACGAGCAATTCGACCACCGTGCGGCGGCGTTTGTTTGTCGGCGGTGCATTTGCGTACACCTCGACCGCCAACGGTTACGCGATCTTCAGCCTCGCGGATCCAATGTTGCCCAAAGCCTTCAATCCGGTGACCACGACACAGCGCGGCTGGCGGCAAATCATCAGCAACGGCTCCGGCATCGGGCTGGGAGTTGTCGGCGCCAATCCCAACGACGGCCCGGCGGTGGATGTCGCGCTCTACAATCTTGGCCCGGATGGCAGAGCGAATCAGTTTGTCGCCTCCTTCGCCACGCCGGGTGCCGCCTACGCCGTGTCGATTTACAATGGCATCGCTTATGTCGCCGATGGCGATGCTGGTATGCAGGTGCTAAACTATCTGTCCTTGGACACCAAGCGCGTCGCGCCCACGATTGATTTGTCGGCCAGCTTCTCGCTGAACCCGCCCCACGCCGAGGAAAACAAATTGGTTCGACTGACGGCGGAAGTTACGGATGATGTCCAGGTTCGCAGCGTCGAGTTTTACATCGACGGGCAGCGAGTCGGCGTTGCTGGGAAATTTCCGTTTGAATTCCGCTTCGTGACGCCGCTGTTGGACGCCAGCACGACGAGTTTCAAAATCCGCGCCAAAGCCATCGACACGGGCGGCAACTTCACGTGGACGGATGAAATCGTGGTGGCCTTGACACGCGATCAAACGCCGCCGCACGTTCGCAGAAAAATCTTCCCGCCGCCGGGTTCCATCCGCGGTTCCATCGACGCTGTCACGATCCCGTTCAGCAAGCCGATTGACCCAGCGACGATCAATGGAACGACGGTGCAAGTTATCGACGCGGGAGCGGATCGACTGTTCGGAACTGCGGATGACGTCGTTCATTCAGGCCAGCTTTCCTACGATACCGCGCTCAAATTGATCACGCTCACTTTCGCCGCTCCACTGCCGCCGGGACATTACCAGATCATCGTCCGTCCGCCGCTGGCCGACACCGCTGGAAATCAGATCGCCGCGCCGTTCGGTTCGAGGTTCTGGGCCATCGCGGGCGTGGACACCGATCACGATGGCATCCCGGATGACGTTGAACTCAAACTCGGTCTGGATCCGCGCAACAACGATTCGGATGGCAACGGTGTGCTGGATGGAGATGAAGATTTCGATCATGACGGGCTGACCAACTCTCAGGAAATCCTCATGGGCACCGATCCGAAGAACCCACATACGGTGGATCCGAAAATTCTCGATGGCGATTTGGATCGCGACCTGGATGCGCTTTCGGACGCCGCCGAATTCCGCACCGGGACCGATCCGTTCCTGGCCGATTCGGACAACGACGGCTGGAACGACGAGTCCGAAGTGACAGCGGGCAGCGACCCGCTCGATGCGAACTCGCGACCGATGCTGTTGCTCACGAGCAATCCCGCCCCGTTAACGATTGGCTTGCCACAATTCTCGTTGGCGGGCACTGGTGCCGGCCTGACTATCGCCCGGCCGCCTGTTACCATCGGCCTGCCGGCAGTCGTTCCGGGGTTATCATCGGGGCTCACCGTCGCCCGGCCGCCATTGCTGATCGAGTTGCAGGCATTCGTCGGCGATTTCGCAAACGGCATAACGGTGGGACGCCCGCCGCTGCAGATCAACCTGCCTTCGGCCCAGGATCCCGCGACCTTGGGCCTTACCGTAGGACAACCTCCCATCAAAGCAAAAATTGGCCCGTGAATAACTCACTCTCAAATTTAGAACTAAACTGTACCAGCCCAAAAAGGATCGCTATGAAACTCAACCTCCCCATGCTTGCTCTCGGCGTCGCGCTTGTTGCCATGCCAGCGGACGCGCAGAACTTTTCCTCCGGCAGCACCGGTGCCGATGGCCCGCTGAACGTAGCCACCGCCGACTTGACGCTCGACGTTCCCGCGAGCGGTATTTTCAATTACACGACCATCAATATCGCCGCGAACCGCACGCTGAAATTTCGGCGAAACGCGGCGAACACGCCCGTCTATTTGCTCGCGTCCGGTGACGTCACGATCACGGGAACCATCGATGTCTCCGGCGGCGCTGGCAACAATGTCGTTGGCGGACTTGGCGGCCCGGGCGGATTCGACGGCGGCAGTCCCGGCTCAGCCGGTGTGCCGCCGGGTTCAGGCTATGGACCGGGCGCGGGCGGAAGCGGCAACGGAAACATAAATGCCGATGGCGCGGCCAGTGGCGCGTTTGGCACGGTTGGCGCCAACGGCTTGAGCACTGCGAAGGGATCAGTTTATGGCAATGCGCTGCTGGTGCCGATGGTGGGCGGCTCCGGCGGAGGAGGCACTGTCGGGCTCCCTGGAGTCGGAGGGGGCGGCGGTGGCGGTGCGATCCTGATCGCTTCGACCACGCGCATCAGCCACACGGGTAGAATCGCCGCGGGCGGAGGAGCAAACGGCGGTAGCGCCTGGAACGCCGGCAGCGGCGGTGGCATTCGCCTGGTCGCGCCAATAATGACCGGTAATGGGAGCATCGAAGCTAACAGTTTTTCTGGAGCTGGCTACGGCCGCATCCGCATCGACGCCATCGATCGCACGCAGATGAATTTTTCCTTTAACTCGCCTTCGGTCACGTCGGTCGGCTCGCTCATGCTCGTTTTTCCGAATCCCTTGCCGAAGCTCGACATCATTGAGGCTGCCGGCACGACAATCCCCGAAGGCTCCGGGCCGGTGCAGATTCAACTTCCGTTCGGTTCTTCGCCCAACCGCGTGATCAAAGTGCAGGCGCGCGACTTCAACGCGCAAGTGCCCATCACCGTCGTGCTCACGCCGGATCACGGCGCGCCCTCAAGCTACACGGCAAAGATTGACAATACTGGCGCGAACAATCCCGCTGTCGTGAGCGTGAACGTGACGATGCCTGTCAACGAGCAAACGACGGTGAACGTGTACTCGAAATAAACCTTCATGCGCTGTCGGCCACCCATATCATTGCGGATCCCATCGCGCGGAGGCAAACCGGCCAGAAGCAGTTTGCTTTGGAACGCGCCCTGTTTCGTCGTCTGTTTCTTGATCTGCTGGCGAGCGGCGGCCGGGCCGGAATTGACGATTGGGAACGCGCTCGGCGACGGCACCGCCGCGACGCTCTTGCCGATCGCGTTCAAAAGCGACGTGCCGATCGCGGCGCTGCAATTTGACGTCCTGTTCGATGAACTGCAACTGGGCAGCGAGCCTGCTTTAATCTCAGTCATGGCCACGAATCAGGTCGTGGTTTCGAGCGAGTTTTCGCCCGGCACGCTCCGCATCGTGATCTATTCGCCACGGAACGCGCCGCTGCCGAACGGGAACATCCTGGCGCTGCCGTTCACGCCTTTGCCCGGCCTCACGGAAGGAGTTTTTTCGCTGACTCCCACCAATGCCATCGCCGCTGATGCTAGCGCGAAATCGGTCGCGCCGGTCAAACTCACCGCCGGCAGTTTTACCGTGGTGGCCGTTGCTGCGGGCGCGCGGTTCACGACGGTGTCTGTTTCCGCAACCGGGCAAATCGACTTGCAACTCACTGGCGCAGCGGGCCGCGCGTTCGCGCTGCAATCATCTCTCGATCTGCGGCAATGGACTTCGATTGCCACCAACACGATTCCCGCCACGGGCGTGCTCCAATTCCACGATGCAGCGCCCGGAGCCAACGCGCGTTTCTACCGCGCCGTCCAGCAGTAAACGACGACCGCTTCACCGCACCTCACCCGGTTTGACAGTCGGCCATGAGCGGGATCCTTTCCGCGCATTTCATTCATGAAATCCGAGTCCGGGTTTCGGATAAAAGCGCCAGCCGCTCATCCCAGACGGGCGCTTCACTGTCTGGCCATTGTTGCTTTACCAGTGCTTGACGGTGTTGCCGCCGTTCCCTAGTTTCTCGTGCCCGCGATTCGGCGGGCTTCCAGTTGGTGAAGCGGCGCGCCGCGCCGACGCTGGTTTTTTGAAAGGATATTATTTGTGAATGTGACGGTTGAAAATTTGGCGCCCTGCAAAAAATTGGTGCGCGTCGATGTCGATTCCGCGGCCGTGGATGCCGCGTTTGAAGCGACGGCCAAGACCTACCAAAGCCAGGCGCGGCTGCCGGGTTTTCGTCCCGGCAAAGCCCCGCGTCCGCTCATCGAAAAAAATTTCGCGCAGGAAATCCAGGACGAGGTGAAGCGCAAATTGATCGGCGACTCTTACCGCCGCGCCATCGACGAGCAGAAACTGCGCGTCATCGGCTACCCGGACATCGAGGAAATCGCCTTTGGCCGCGGACAGACGCTCCAGTTCGCCGCGACGATTGAAACCGCGCCCGAGTTTGAACTGCCCGAATACAAAGGGCTGGCCGTCAAGATCGAGACGCGCGCCGTCACGGAGGAGGACATCCAACGCGCGCTCCAGGTTTTGCAAGGCCAGCGCGCGACCTACAACGACGTGGCCCACCCCGTCCAGACCGGCGATTGCGTGGTCGTGAATTATACCGGGACTTGCGACGGCAAACCGATCACGGACCTCGCTCCCGCCGCCAAAGGTTTGACGGAGCAAAAAAACTTTTGGATGCACGTGGAGAAGGATTCGTTCATCCCCGGCTTCACGGAGCAACTGGTTTCCGCTCAAGCTGGCGAAAAGCGCACGGTGAACGTGGACTTTCCCGCGGAATTTGTGACGCCACAGGTGGCGGGCAAAAAAGGCGTCTATGAAATTGAAATCGTGCAGGTGAAGGAACGCGTGCTGCCGGAGTTGACCGATGAATTCGCCAAACAATTCGGCGCGGAGAGCCTGGAGAAAATGCGCGAAGGCGTGCGCAACGATTTGGAAAACGAGTTGAAGCACAAGCGCAACACCTCCATTCGCAACCAACTGGTGGGCGAGTTGCTCAAGCGCGTGACTTGTGAGTTGCCGGAATCGGTCGTCCACAACGAAACGCGCAACGTCGTTTACGACATCGTCCGTGAAAACCAGCAGCGCGGCGTCGCCAAAGAGTCCATCGACGAAAAGAAGGACGAGATTTACTTCCATGCCAACGCGAGCGCGAAGGAGCGGATCAAGGCGGCGTTCCTGCTCGGCCGCATCGCGGAAAACGAAAAAATCCTGGTGACGCGCGAAGAAATCACTCAGCGCATTTTGTTTCTGGCGAGCCAGTATCAGGTGAAACCGGACAAGTTCATCAAGCAACTGCAGGAGCGCGACGGCATCACCGAAATTCAGGAACAAATCCTGACTTCCAAGGTCATCGACTTCCTACAACTCCACGCAAAGATCGAAGAAACGCCCGCTGCGCCGGCGGCGTAGCACTTTGCGCCTCCCATTGATCAGTTCGCTTGAGTTGAAAAAAACTTGGTGGAAGTGATTTTCCCGCCGTGCTGTATCCCGCCTGGCTTTGACCTTTTGCAGCGCGCAAAAAGTCGCACCAGCTTTTCCGCTAACGCCTCTTTACGCTGCGACACTGTGCAATTAGAATGCCCGCGAGCATCGTGAATTTTCGGCGCCCATACATTTTCGCGCTTGGTTTTGTCATCGCGTCGTTCGTGGCGCGAGGCCTGGCGGCGGCTCCACGCGAACAGACGGTAACACGTGTCGCCTTGGCGACGCTCAAGACCGAATGTTTCTCCTGCCACAGCCAGGAGAAAAAAAAAGCTGGACTCGTCCTCACGTCGCGCGAGCGGTTGCTCGAAGGCAGCGATGAAGGCGTAGTCGTCGTACCCGGCAAACCGGAGGCCAGCCGGCTGCTTCGTGCGCTTGCCAAGGACGCTGATCCACACATGCCGCCGAAGAAACAACTCACCGAGGCGCAGATCAAATCGATCCGCGACTGGATCAAAACCGGGCTGGCTTGGGACGCAGCTTTACTGAACGAGGAAGAATCGCCGCAGCCGGTCGCCCTGGCTGAATTGCCGGCGAGTTATCATCCCGTGCTCGCGTTGACCCTTGCGCCGGACGGCAAACGAATCGCTTTCGGGCGCGGCGGTTCGATCTTCGTTCACGACATATCGCAAACAAATTATCCGATGCTCGCGCAGTTCAATGCGCAGCGCGACGCCGTGCAATCGCTCGCGTGGAGCACGGATGGCCGGCGGCTTGCGGCGGGTGCGTTTCGTCGCGTCACGGTATGGGAGGCGGCTTCTTTCAAACCGGAGCGTGAATTCACGAACACGCTCATCGGTCGCATCACCGCACTTCGTTTTTTGGAAGGCGATCGACTCGTCGCCACCGACGGCATCGAGACACGCAGCGGGTTTGTGCGTGTGTTTGATTCCGCTGATGGACGACTCGTCGCGTCTTGGCGGGCGCACGACGATTCCATTTTCGATTTCGATGTCAGCCGCGACGGCAAACAGCTTGTCACGGCTGGCGGGGACAAGTTGATCAAAGTCTGGGATCTGGCGACGAGAAAAGAACTCGCGCGACTCGAAGGCCACGCGTCTCAAGTCCTCGCCGTGGCCTTCAACACCAACGCAACGCAGGTCGCCAGCGGCGGCGCGGACAAGCAACTCAAAGTCTGGGACATCGCCACGCGCGAAAAAGTCAGCGCACTCGGCAATCATTCGGCGGCCGTCACTTCGGTGAAATGGCCAGGCGATGGCGCGAGCATTGTCACCGCGACCGATGGCGGCGGCGTGTTCACTTACAAAAACCTCAAAGCGCACACGGGCGAGCAAAGTTCCGCCTCGGGCGACGAACGTAAACTCGGCGAAACCGGTGACGCGGTTTTTTGCGTGGCGATGACGCCAGACGCGAAAACAATCTTCGCCGGTGGCCAGGACGGCATGGTCACGGTTTGGGATAACGAAGGAAAAACGTTGGCAAAACTTTCCGCGCCGACGAATGCCGCCGTTACGCAAGTCATCGCTATGGAGCGCCGCGTGCCGATTCAGCGGGACAGCTCACAAAAAAGTACGGCCACGGAAATAAAATCAATCTCCCGTCGTTCGTTGCCAACGGGCAGCATCGTCGCGCTCGACCTCGCGCCGAGCACGATTCAACTCGACCTCGACTTCCCGCGTCACGGCGTGCTCGTGACCGCGCGAACTTTGGACGGCTTTGAGTTCGACGCGACGGACGAGGCGCGGTTTGAAGTCAGCCGCGCCGCGCCGTTCGAGATTTTGCCCGGTGGCGGACTCCGCGCGTTGCGTCCCGGCACGGGCACTTTGACAGCGCATTTTCGCGGCCGGCGCGCGCAAATTCCCGTCACCGTGCGCGGAGTTGATTCACAAAACTCCGACGCCGCGCCACCGTCCGTCAGTTTCGTGCGCGACGTGCTGCCCGCCTTGAGCAAAGCCGGTTGCAACGCCGGCGCGTGCCACGCCAAGCCCGAAGGACAGAACGGATTCAAACTCTCCGTCTTCTCCTACGATCCGAAAGCAGACTACGCCGAGATCGTGAAGGAAGATCGCGGTCGCCGGATTTTTCCCGCCGCACCGGACGAAAGCCTCATCATCAAAAAGCCGACGACCGCGCTGCCGCACGAAGGCGGATTGCGTTTCGAGCGCGGTTCGGAGACGCACCGATTGCTCGTGCGCTGGCTGCGCGAAGGGATGAATTACTCTGTGACCAACGAGCCAGCGCTGGAGCGCCTCACCGTTTTTCCCAAGGAACGTCGCTACCGCAAAGGCGCGACACAGCGTCTCCTCGTGCAGGCGCACTATTCCGACGGCAGCGTGCGTGACGTCACGCCGCTGGCGATGTTCGCCGAGAACGACAAAGAGATCGCGAAAGCCGACAAGCACGGCATCATCACCATCGGTTCGCTCATGGGACAAAGCGTCGTCGTGGCGCGCTACATGGGTTTCGTGGCGGACGCGCAAATTCTTGTTCCCACCGAGCGTTTGCTGCCGGAGACCCAATACACCGCGCTGCCTGCGAACAACTTCATCGACCCGCTCGCCTACGCACATTTTCAACGGCTCGGAATTTTCCCGTCGGAGCTTTGCACTGACGCCGAGTTTCTCCGCCGCGCCAAACTGGACGCTATTGGCCTTCTACCCACGCCCGACGAAGTCTGCGCGTTTCTAGCCGATCCGTCGCCTGACAAACGCCGCCGCTTCATCGCGCGCGTCCTCGACGATCCCGCCTACGCCGACTACTGGGCAAACAAATGGGCCGACCTGCTGCGGCCAAACCCCGACCGCGTTGGCATCAAAAGCGTTTTCGTCTTTGACCAGTGGTTGCGCGAAACTTTTCGCGCGAACAAACCGTACGATCAATTTGTGCGCGACATTCTCCTCGTCGAAGGTACGAACCATCGCGACGGACCGGCGGTGGTTTATCGCGACCGCCGCGAGCCGCCGGAGTTGACGACGATGTTCAGCCAGCTTTTCCTCGGCACGCGCCTCGAATGCGCCAAGTGCCATCATCATCCGAATGAAAAATGGAGCCAGGATGATTTCTATCAATTCGCCGCTTTTTTCGGCCCGGTGAAGCAAAAAGGCGCGGGACTTTCGCCACCGATTTCCGCCGGCACCGAGACGTTTTACTTCGCGCCTGGCGGCACGGTGAAACATCCCGTCACGGGCGCGGTGATGCCGCCACGTCCACTCGACGGTTCGCTGACAGCGAAGGAAAGCGTCGATCCACGCCGCGCTCTTGCCGACTGGCTGACCGCGCCGGACAATCCCTTCTTCGCGCGCGCCGCCGTCAATCGCGTCTGGGCGGTTTTCTTCGGGCGCGGCCTCGTCGAACCGGTCGATGACTTCCGCATTTCCAATCCGTGCGTGAACCCGGCGTTGCTGACCGCGCTCGCCGAAGATTTCGCGCGGCACGGTTACGATTTGAAGCACCTCTTGCGCACCATCATGGAGTCGCGACTATATCAACTCAGTTCCACGCCGAACGACACGAACCTGCGCGACACGAAGAATTTTTCCCGCGCTTATCGCCGGCGGCTTCCGGCGGAAGTGTTGCTCGACGCGGTCAACGACGTCACCGGCGTGCCCGACGCCTGGAACGCGCTGCCGGTCGGCTCACGCGCGACGCAGGCATGGAGCTACAAGATCGATTCGCAACTCATGGACGCCTTCAACCGTCCGAACCCCAGCAGCGATCCACCGTGCGAACGCGACCGCCAGTTGAGCGTCGTGCAGTCGCTGCATCTCATGAACTCGAAGGCGCTCCAGTCCAAGCTGGCAAACAAGACCGGCCGCGCGCATACACTCGCTGACAGCAGCAAATCTCCCGACGCCATTGTCACGGAACTTTACCTCGCTGCGTTTAGCCGCGCGCCGAATGCGGAGGAATTAACTCGAGCAATCACTGCGTTCAGCACACCGGGAGCAACGCGCCAGAGCGCGACGGAGGATATTCTATGGTCGCTGCTGAACTCGGCGGAATTTTTGTTTAATTATTGAGTGACAATCTTATGTGCGAGAATTAGCCGGGAAGAAAGGATCTACAGTAATTTATTTCGTAGGCTTTTTAAATGCGGGATGGGGTTCCTTAGCCCAAGCCTTCATACGATAATGGTCAACAGCAAGCCAAATTGGGAATCCCAGACATACAGTTCCAGCGATAACGCATACCAATACCACAACGGGAACGTTAGTCTCAGTGGGTCCCCTAGCCACGGGATTACCGCCGCTATCACGGATACGTTGTTCGCGTTCTTCTCTATCCACTCGTTCTCTCGCCGCAGCCCGTTCTGCTTGCTCCTGCTGCTTTGCTCGCTCTAAAGCTCTTCTGATTCTTTCTTCGTCATCATATCTATTGCCGAAAGCCGAAAAGCAAATCGCAAGTCCGATGAATAACGTTAGAAATGAGAGTTTGATTTGCATAAACTTCTATTGAATTTGCCCCAAAATAATGTCAACGGAATTCTTAAAAGATTCATGCTTCCATCGAAACAAGACTAAGGTAGACTTCAACCAAGCCGCCATGCACAGATTGACACACAATTGCGCCGGGATGCCGCGCCGGGATTTTCTCCAACTCGGCATCGGCGGTGTGCTGGGGCTGGGGTTGACGGATTTGCTCAGGCTTCGCGCCAACGCCGCACCGGACGCGGTGCTGGCCAAAGCCGCCGGCAAACAGGTCAACTGCATCCTCATCTGGCTCGATGGCGGGCCTTCGCATTACGAAACGTTCGATCCGAAGCCCGACGCGCCATCCGAGATTCGCGGTGACTTGAAGGCGATTTCCACTTCCGTTCCGGGAGTTCAGTTTTGCGAAGCTGTGCCGCAACTCGCGAAAGCCGCCGACAAGCTCACGATCATCCGCTCCATCTGCCACAAGGATCCGAATCACGGTGGCGGCAATCACTACATGATGACCGGCGCGCCGACGCCGGTGCCGGTAGCGTGCGGAGCGTTCGTCACGTTTCATCCGTCGTTCGGCTCGGTGGTGTCGCATCATCGCGGGATGCACGACGGCATGCCGGCTTACATGTCGATGCCGCAAGTGTCGCGCAGCGGCGGTCCGAATTTTCTCGGCGGTCAGCACGCGCCGTTCGTGATCGATGGCTATCCGAACTCGCCGAATTTCAAAGTGCGCGACGTGGTGCTGCCGCCGGAAATCAGCGAGAGCCGCGCGTCATCGCGTCGCGAATTGCGCGCGTCCCTCGACCAGATGAAGCGCTACGCGGACAAGCTGGCCGACGACCCGGCGGTTTCCTTCGATCAGTATTATCAGCAAGGCGTCGATCTCGTGTTGTCGCCGAAAGCGCAGGCCGCCTTCGATGTCCATCGCGAGGATGAAAAAGTCCGCGAGGCGTATGGACGAAATGATTTTGGCCAGCGTCTCCTGCTGGCGCGGCGGCTCGTGGAAGTCGGCGTGTCGTGGGTGACGGTGTATAACGGCGGTTGGGATCATCACACGAAAGTATTCGAGGCGTTTCGCGGCGACCAGGGCAAGAAGCTCGACACTGGCGTCGCCGCCTTGATCAACGACCTCGATCAGCGCGGACTGCTCGATTCGACGATGGTGATCTTGCTCGGCGAATTTGGGCGCACTCCAAAAGTGAACAAGGACGCCGGACGCGACCATTGGCCGCACGCAATGTCCGTGCTGATGGCCGGCGCGAGCATTCCGCGTGGGCAAGTTGTGGGTGCAACGGATGCGAAAGGTTATTACGCGGCGGAAAATGTTTACCGGCCGGAAGATTTCGCGGCGTCGCTCTACACCAAGATGGGCATCGACCACGCGCAAGTATTGCACACGAACACAGGCCGACCGGTGCAACTGGTGAGCAACGGGCGGCTCATTAAGGAACTCTTCGCGTAGCCACCGAGTGAGATCTCCCAGCTCAAGAGAATGTTAGGCCACTTCGCCCCCATGCCCTTTACCAACGTCAGCAAGAAGCGTTCGGAAGATGGCAGTTTGTATCGTTGCCCATGCTGCGGACATCGGACTCTTGCGGAGCGAGCCGGCTACGAGATTTGTCCTATTTGCTTTTGGGAGGACGATGGTCAGGACGACCACGACGCGGACGAGGTGCGCGGCGGCCCGAATTATGAGTTGAGTTTGTCGCAGGCACGCCAGCATTTTCGAGAGTTTGGAGCGGCGAGTCGTCGGGTGCTATCACTCGTTCGCAAACCTACGCCGGAGGAGATGTGAGTTTATTACGAGAGACGTGGCTAACCATTCGTTGAGCTCGTGGTCGTTGAAGCTCCAAGCTCCAGTCCGATGTTCCCGCTCGAACGGACTCTGGGGCATGGTTCTTCTCCTGATTTTTGAACTAGGCTCCTCGAGTTTCACCACTTTCGCCGCCGGGCCTTCTCTCGACCATTTTTTCCCCGTGGCGCTTCAACTCGGCACGACCAATGCCGTCACTGCCATTGGCAAATTCGATCCGTGGCCCGTGAAAGTGTGGGTGGATGCACCGGGCATCGAATTTCGCGCAGAAACCAACGCCGGAAATTTCTCGATCACCATTGCACCCGATGCACCGATTGGGCCGCACCTAGTGCGCGTGTTCAACGAGCAAGGCGCGAGCGGGCCGCGTTTTCTCTTGGTCACTCGCGAACCTCAATTTGCCGAGCAGGAACCGAACGATGATTTCTCCAAACCGCAGATCATTGAAAATTTTCCCGTGTGGATCAACGGCCGCCTCGAAAAATCCGGCGATGTCGATTGCTTCGCGGTGAAGTTGAACGCCGGCCAGACGATCATTGCCGCGCTCGAAGCCTACACGTTAGCGTCGCCGCTCGACGCCGTGCTGCGCTTGGTCGATGCGCGCGGCGTTGAAGTCGCCTTCAACCACGACGACGGCCGGACGCTCGATCCCTTTCTCGCGTGGACGGCGAAGCAAGCCGGCATTTACGTGCTGCAAGTTTTCGGCTTCGCCTATCCGGCAGATTCGACCGTCGCCTTCACCGGTAACAGCAAGTGTGTTTACCGGCTGCATCTTTCCCATGGGCCGTGGCTGCGGCACACTTTGCCACTGGGTGTGCAACGCGGAATGAAAATAAAACTGCACGGCGTCGGCTGGAATTTTGGCTCCAACTCAGAACCAAGCTTCGAGTTCGATGGCTCGTCGCTACCGTCCGATTGCGAGCAAACGAAAGTGCGCTTTCCGGGTTTTGACAACGAAGTCGTCGCGCTCGTCGGCGACGGCGTGGAATTGGAGGAACAAGAGCCGAATGATTCTCTCGCCGAAGCGAACGCGCTCAAAGTTCCGGGCGCGGTAACCGGCAGCATCGGTCGCGTTGGAGATGAAGATCGTTTCCGGTTCGTGGCGAAAAAGGGCGAGCGCCTCTGGTTCCAAATCCATTCCAGCCGGCTGGGGTTTCCGCTCGACGCCTGGCTCAAGATCGAAGACGCCGGCGGCAAATCGCTCGCGCGCAGCGACGAGAACAGCATGGCCGACCCGGAACTCGAATGGACCGCGCCGGAGGACGGCAGCTTTGTCACTGCCGTTGGCAGCGTGCTTCATCGTGGTGGCTTCGATCACCGTTACCGCTTGAGCGTCACGCGAACGATTGCGGGAATCAAAGCGGTCGTTGCGGCTGATGCGTTCGTGTTGGAAGCGGGAAAAACAAACGAGATCAAAGTCACGGTGACACGGCAGTTTGGATTTGCGGCCAAGTTGCAAGCTTCAGCGAAAGATTTGCCAGTGGGCATTTCCGTTGCACCAGTCGATGCGCCAGAAAAAAATGGTGACGTAACGCTCAAACTTGTGGCCAACGCCGACGCGAAGCCGTTCAGCGGGCCGTTCGAGATCGTCGTAAGCGAGGTTCAATCAAAACGCGAGCACGTGGCCGCGGCTTCACTCGTCACGACAGGCATCAACAATGGCGTGCCCAATGGCTATTCCCAATTGGTCATTGAATCGGTGAAGCAACTCTGGCTCACGGTGACTTCGCCTCCGGCAAAAGCCGAAGAGCCGAAGAAGTAGCCCGACGCATCGGTCGTAGAGCGTGGATTTTTTATCCGCACGGTTCGGAAGTTCACAAGCAGCGTTCCTGATGCCCTGGTTGCCGTAGTGCGCACAACGCGCGGATACCAAATCCGCGCTCCGAATTCCACTTCAGTTCAGCAACACTTTTTTGAGAAATTCCCGTGTGCGCTCGCGCTTCGGCGCGGTGAAAATTTCCTCGGGCGTGCCTTCCTCGGCAATGTGGCCGCCATCGAAAAACAGAATTCGATCCGCCATCTCGCGCGCGAAGTTCATTTCGTGCGTGACCACCAGCATCGTCATGCCTTCCTCGGCGAGTTGCCGCATCACGTTCAGCACTTCGTCGCGCAGTTCCGGATCCAGCGCGCTGGTCGGCTCGTCGAACAGCATGACCTCCGGTTCCATCGCCAGCGCGCGTGCGATGGCGACGCGCTGCTGCTGGCCACCGGAAAGCTGTGCCGGATAAAAATCCGCCTTTTCGGACAGCCCGACTTTGGCGAGCAACTCTCGCGCGCGCTGCCCGGCCTGTTCTTCGCTGACGCCTTTCACGACGACCGGCGCTTCGGTGAGGTTCCGCAGCACGGTGAGATGCGGAAAGAGATTGAAGCTTTGGAACACCATGCCGGCGCGCAATCGCAACTGCCGCTGCTGCTCGCGTTGCGCGCGAGTCGCGTGGCCGCTGCTTGCTTAGATGGTGATGCCCGCGATGGTGATGCGCCCCGAATCAAGTTTTTCCATCTGGTTCAAGCAACGCAGAAACGTGCTCTTGCCGCAGCCGCTCGGGCCGATGATGACGACCGCCTCGCCGCGCTGCTGGCTCATGCTGACGCCGTGCAGCACGCGCTGTGTCGCGTACGACTTCACTAAATTTTCAACAATGATCATTTCGAAATGACACTGAAGATCGAAATCAACTGACAAATATAATTTGACAATAACAAACCTGATCCGTCGCTCGCAGGCACGAAAAAAAATGGCTGTGAAACTTTTTCCTGAACGACTTGGCGCGCCGAGCATTACTCGGCGTTCCAAAGAAACGGGTTCGTTGCAAACGGCGAGCGAGATTCACTTCATCACACCGTCGCCGGATCAATTTCCTCCGGTCGCCAGAGCAATCGTCCCTCCATGCCTCCGGCGATGATGAGCGTCTGGCCGGTGATGTGACGGGCCAGCGCGTCCGACGACAGGAAAACCGCGGCGTGTGCGATGTCATCCGGACGCGCGATTTGCGGCAGCGCCATCGTAGCCGTGACGCGACGAACGACGGCGGCATCGCGAAGCTTGGACGCGGTGCGCGGCACGACCGTCCAGCCGGGGCAGATGCAATTGACGCGACCACCGCAATAATCAGCGGTGTGCGGCGCGAGGCGGGCGATTTCGTTCTTCAAGGTGCGCGTCAGCCCGAACGCCATCGCGGACTTGGCTGCCGAGTAATCCGCGTGGCCGGCTTCGCCGAAGACGCCGGATGTCGAGGCGATGAGGACGGCGTTGCCGCGTTTCTGTTTCGCGACAACTCGCAGGAATTCGCGCAAGCTGAGAAACGCAGACGTGAGCACGGCGTCCTGCGTGCGCTGCCACTGCGCGAGTGACATTTTGTGCAACGGAATGTCACGAGCCTCCCACGAACCGGCGTTGGCGACCAGCGTGTCCACTTGACCAAACCGTTTCCGGGCTTCGGCGAACAGCCGCTTCACTTCGCCCTCCTTCGTCAAATCTGCCCGCACGACGATGGACTCAACGCCCCTCAACTCGCGTTGCAGCGCCTTCGCCCGCGCAGGATTCGACCGGCAATGGAGCACCAGCTTCGCGCCCTCACCGCCAAACTGTCGCGCCATCGCGGAACCAATTCCACCCGACGCGCCGGTGATGAGGACAACTTTGTCTTTCAGTTCAGTGTGCATGCGAGCACGTGATCATTTTGGCGACGCGCCGACTTCTCGAACACTTGATTCAGGCATAAGCAAACTCTGCAAATCTCCTCTGAAATTCTCGTATGAGTCCCAGCCGAGCAACTCTACGACTTTCCTGGCGAGGCAGACTTTTGGATTATTTATCAACGAAAAATTTGTCCCTAAGTTCGAGAAACATTTGATCATGTCCTCCTGTTGTTTGTATTTCGGTTTTTTCTTCTCTTCCTTTGTGGGATCCTTTTTGAATGGCAACAACTCTTCTTCGTAGTGCATCGCCTGGTTGCGTCCATGCCAAATTACATTTCTGAGGTACTCGTTTTCTATTTGACGTCCAAGCGGGCAGTCTTTTTTCCAGTTCCCTTGGTATTGAAGGGCGATCCCTTGCTTGGCTATTTGCAAAAGTCCGGTCGCGCACACATCCTGGACACAACGCAAAGCGGACGCTTTCATTTTCCATTGAACGAATGGTTTGATTCTAGAAAGAGTCGCAGATTCACCCATATTCCACTCACTCGTGAAGGTTGGCTCATTCTCAAATAGTTCTTGGAACTGAAGCCTAGTTGCCTCTTCTTCCACAGCGCTCAAAAATTTTCGAGTTTGAATCAGTATCTGGATAAACTCTTTGACCGCAAATTCAGTGCGAACGAGATACATGCGACAGAAATCAATTTGTTTTAGGAATTCTGACCGCGCACATTCCGGATTTCCTGATCGGTTCAATTTGTAGGCACTCCACCAAAATGCGCGGCGTGCGTGGCGTAGGCCGCCGAGTCGTTCAGCATCGCCTCGATGGTGGCGGCAATGGGCGCGGCGCTCGCCAGGCCGGAGAAAACCGCGCGGTCGCCAATGTTGCTTTCGAGCACGAACGTCGGCCGTTGGTTCACTTGCAGCGCGTGAAATTCCGCCGTCGTCGCGCGCGCGCGTTTTTCAATCTCCGGCGATTGAGCTTTTTTGCGCAGCGCCTCGGCGTCGAGTCCGGCAACGGCGGCCGCGATCGCTGCGGATTCCTCCCAGCGCCCGACTTTGCGGCCTTCGCGCAAGCCGGCGTGGGCGATGGCGAGCCGCACGCGGTCATCGGTCACGCCGAAGTCCTTCGCCGCTTCCGCGACGAGATTGGGCGCGAGGTATTCCTTGAGTTCCGGTTCAAACCACCCGGAGTTGAGCATGAAGGGCGAGCGCACAATGCTGCCGCTGCGGCGGTAAAACCAGTCGCACTGGTTGCGCGAGACGGGCAGGCCGGACGAGTCCATCAGCGCGAGCTTCCAGCCGAACTCGGCGCGGCCCGTGTAGCGCTGCTTAAGTTCCGCCCACGCCGGCTCGGTCCAGTAGCACCACGACGAGATGACTTCGAGGTAGTAAGTGACTTTGATGTTCATGAGCTTGTTTCTATTTTCGCTGGCAACGTAGGAAAAATCTTTTGCCGACGCCAGCAGAACTCTGCGATGCGCGTCGGCGCAGTTTTTATCGCGTGAATTCGCCGAGCCATGCTTTGATGTCGGGGCGTGACCGCGAAAATTTTTTTCATCACAAGCACGGATACCGGCGTCGGCAAGACGGTGCTGACGGCGCTGCTCACGCAACATTTACAGGCACGCGGCGTCGCAGTCGCGGCAATGAAGCCGCTCAGTTCTGGCGGGCGGGCGGACGCAAAAACGCTCCACGCGGCACTTGGCGGCACGCTGTCGCTGGACGAGATCAATCCGTGGCATTTTCGCGCACCGCTCGCACCACTGATTGCCGCGCGAAGGGAAGGCAAACGAGTGCGCTTGAGTGAAGTGCTGGCTTGTCAGCGGCGCGCGCGCAAGCGTTGCGACGTTTTGTTAATCGAAGGCGCAGGCGGCCTGTTGAGTCCGCTCGGCGAGGATTTTTCCAATCGTGAATTGATCGCCGCGATGCGCGCAGTGCCCATCGTCGTTTGTCCCAATCGTCTCGGGGCAATCAATCAAGTGCTGCTGGTGATCGCCGCGTTACCGAGCGCCGCCGCCCGTCGCGCGAAAGTGGTGCTGGTCTCGCCACCGCGCGCCAACGTAGCAAGCCGAACGAATTTTAAGTTTCTCGCAGGGAGGCTCGGCGCAAAGCGTGTGTTTTCTTTGCCGTGGCTGACGAACCGACGGGATATTGAAGTAGCGACGGCCAACGTGAGAGTTGGCCGAGTGCTGGATGGATTGGTTGAAACAGACTCACGCTGAAAAGGAATCTCGGCGCAAGCGGGGCGTCTGATTTACTGCCGCGCGAAAATTTGGCGGATGACATCCTCGATGGGCACTTCCTGGATGTCGATGTCGCTGACGAGTAATTCATCGAGGAGCGCCTTGCAAACGGGGATGACGCGGTCGCGCTTCACTTTGAGTTTGATGCTGGCGGGTGTTTGTTCGACGACTTCGCCGTATTTTTTGAGATTTTCCGCGGAACCGCTCTCGCCGCTTTCACACTGAATCGTCACGAGTTTGAAATCGGCGAAGCGATCCAGCACTTCGTGGAGCCGGCCATCGAAGAAAATTGTGCCGTGGTCGATGATGATGACGCGTGGGCAAAGCTCCTGGATGTCCGCCATGTAGTGGCTCGTCAGCAGGATGGTGGTTTTGCGCGTGGCGTTGTGGTGGCGGAGAAACTGGCGGACTTTTTTTTGCGAGACGACGTCGAGGCCGATGGTCGGCTCGTCGAGGAAAAGGACTTTGGGCTGATGCAGCAGCGAGGCGATGAGTTCCATCTTCATGCGCTCGCCGAGGGAGAGTTCGCGCACCATGACGTTGAGCTTGTCTTTAACGTCGAGGAGTTCGGTCAATTCGCCGACGGTGCGCTCGAAGGAGTCGGCAGCGATGCCGTAGATTTTGGCGTTGAGTTCGAGCGATTCGCGCGCCGGCAAATCCCACCAGAGCTGATTTTTCTGGCCGAGCAACAGCGCAAACTGCCGCCGGTAGCCGTCCTGCCGTTCCCACGGTACGTAGCCCAGCACGCGCGCTTCGCCACTCGTCGGATAAAGCAAGCCGGCGAGCATTTTCAGCGTGGTGGTCTTGCCCGCGCCGTTCGGTCCGAGGAAGCCGACGAACTCGCCTTCTTCCACCGTGAAGCTGACATCCTTGGCGGCGAGCGTTTGTTCATACTCGCGATGGAATAATCCGGCCAGCGCACCGCGAAAGCCGGGCTTCTTTTTGTAGGTGCGAAACGCCTTGGTCAGTTTCTCAACTTGGATGACAGGCATGAGGTTCTCCGTGGCAAGTGTTCCGAATCGTCCGAAAAAGATCCTGGCCGTTCAAGTTGTTAACGGCACGCGGCGTCAGAGTTTCACCGCAGGAGTTGCTTTTCGAGATAGTTGACCATCTGCCGCACGTTGGCGTCCACTTCCATGCGGCCTTTGACCAGACGGAAGGCGTGCAAAACGGTGCCGTGGTCGCGCCCGCCAAACGCCTCGCCGATCGTGTTGAGCGAATTCTCGGTCATCTGGCGCGCGAGGTACATGGCAACCTGCCGCGGAAAAGCAATGTTCTCGGGGCGGCGCTTGCTGGTCATGTCGGCCAGACGGATGTCGAAATGCTCGGCGACTTTTTTCTGAATCACCTCCATCGTCAATGTGAAGCGGCCTTCTTCGTGGAGCACTTCGCGCAGCAAAGTTTCGACAACATCCAGCGTGAGTGGTTTGCCGGTGAGCGAGGCATACGACGAGACGCGGACCAGGGCGCCTTCCAGCCGCCGGATATTTGTGCGAATCCGGTGGGCTAGGAAACTCAGGATCTCGTCGGACAACTGAACATTCATTGTCGCCGCCTTTTTGCGGAGAATCGCCAGGCGCGTTTCGACGTCCGGCGGCTGCATGTCGGTGACCAGACCCCATTCAAATCGGGAAACCAGGCGCTGCTCCAAGCCTTGAATCTCACTGGCGGGCCGATCGCAGGTGAGGACAATCTGTTTGTGCGCCTCATGCAAGGCGTTGAACGTGTGGAAAAATTCCTCTTGAATGCGCTCTTTGCCCGCGAGGAACTGGATGTCATCAATCAGCAAGACATCCGTCTGCCGGTAACGGCGGCGGAATTTGACCAATTGGCTGTTTTGAATGCCGTCGATGTATTCGTTGGTGAATTTTTCCGACGACAAGTAGGCCACGCGCGCGCCCTTGCGGTGGCCGGCCACATATTGGCCTACCGCATGGAGCAAGTGGGTTTTGCCCAACCCGACACCACCATAGAGAAACAGCGGATTGTAAGATTTTCCGGGAGCATGAGCAACGGCCATGGCGGCGGCATGAGCAAACGTGTTGTTGTTGCCCACGACGAACGTGTCGAAGGTGTACTTCGGATTGAAGATCGCCGCGCCGTCCTCGATTGGACGCCGGCTGGCTTCGTCCGCAGACCGGGGCTTCGCTTTCCGGGCCAAGTTTACTGCTGGTGCAGGAAAAGGCTCGGCACTGCCGACGCGGAACCTCACCTTCACAGTTCGGCTTGTCAGTTGAGCGAGAACGTCCTGCATCAAGCCGCGGTAATTGTCTTTCAACCAGACTTCGCTGAAGTCGTCCGGCACCTGCAAAATCAACTCGTCGCTCTCAAACGAAACCGGCTTCAACTTCGCGAACCAAAGATTGAAAGTCTCGGAATTAAGCAACAAGCGTAACTGGGATTGCGCGGAAGCCCAGATGCTTTCGTGCGAGTTCGAGGTCGCCGGATCGCTTCTCAGTGGCTGAATTTCGGCCATTTTATTCACCTGCGCTTGTGACCCGCTTGTAACATCACGTTTTTCAACTTGTTAGGCACGTCCGTAACTCAGCCACTTGCATTTGCCACGATGTCGCCGCGCGTCCGCACGGGTTACGCCGGAGGTGGACTGCAAAACAATTTAAGCTCCAAATAGTTACGAACAGTCGGTTGACCATGATTATTTCAAATTCGAGCAGGCGGCGTTGCATCTGAGTCGTTCGTCTTGAGCGGGCTGTTTTCTATGACATGTCAACCCGAGTGGCGAGGACAACATGTTAACTTTTGTTCACGAGTTATTCACAGCTATTTCCAGCCCGTTTTTCGGTTGTTTCTCGAGCGGGGCACCAAAAAAGGGGCGCCTCGATTTCAAGGCGCCCGGCCCCTGGAGCGGACTCCTTAAACGTCGTAGTACAGATGGAATTCGTACGGGTGGGGGCGCAAGCGCAACGCGTCGTGCTCTTTGCGCTTATGGCTGACCCACATGTCCAGGAAATCCCCGGTGAACACGTCACCCTTCAATAGAAACTGATGATCTTTTTCTAGGTAGTCGAGCGCTTCGCCAAGACTGCCGGGGACCTGCGGGATTTTCGCGTGCTCCTCGGGTGGCAGTTCGTAAAGGTTTTTGTCCATCGGTTCGCCCGGCTCGATCTTATTCAGGACGCCATCCAAGCCGGCCATGAGCAGCGCGGTGTAGGCGAGGTAGGGATTGGCCGCCGGATCGGGTGGACGATATTCGATGCGCTTGGCTTTCGGGCTCTCGCTGAAAGTCGGAATGCGGATCGCCGCCGAACGATTGCGCGCGGAGTAGGCGAGGTTCACGGGCGCTTCATAGCCGGGAACCAGCCGTTTGTAGGAATTGGTCGTCGGATTGCAGATCGCGCACAGCGCTTTGGCGTGTTTCAAAATGCCGCCAATGTAGTAGAGCGCCATCTGGCTCAGGCCCGCATATTCGTTACCGGCGAAGAGGGGCTTGCCTTTTCTCCAAAGCGATTGATGCGTATGCATGCCGCTGCCGTTGTCGCCGAAGAGCGGCTTGGGCATGAACGTGACCGTCTTGCCGTGTTTCCGCGCCACGTTTTTGATGATGTACTTGTAAAGCATCATGTTGTCCCCGGTTTTCACAAGCGTGTCGAAGCGGAAATCAATTTCCGCCTGGCCCGCCGTCGCCACTTCGTGATGCTGCCGTTCCACTTTGATGCCGAGTTGCTCCATCACCAGGCACATTTCCGTGCGGATGTCCTGCTGCGTATCCGTCGGCGCCACCGGGAAATATCCTTCCTTGTGGCGAATTTTGTTGCCGAGGTTGGGCATCTCGTCGCGACCGGAGTTCCAAATCGCTTCCTCGCTATCAACGGAATAGAAGGTGCCGTTGCTCTTGGAGTCGAACTGGACATTGTCAAAGATAAAGAACTCCGCTTCGGGCCCAAACACCGCCGTGTCGGCGATGCCGGTGGATTGCAGGTATTTTTCTCCGCGTTGGGCAATGCCGCGGGGATCACGATTGTAAGCTTCTTTCGTTCCCGTTTCTGCGATGGTGCAGGTGAGCGACAGCGTTGGCGCTGCGCAGAATGGATCGATGAACGCCGTGTTCGGATCCGGCATGGCGAGCATGTCGGAGGCTTCGATGGATTTCCAACCGCGGATGGAAGAGCCATCAAACCCGAAGCCGTCGGCGAAAACTTCTTCGGTCAATTCGCTCACGGGCACGCTGAAATGCTGCCACGTGCCGAACGTGTCCACGAATTTCACGTCCACCATTTTCGCGCCTTGTTTGCGCGCCATTTCAATTATTTGTTTGGGAGTGCTCATTACTAAGTTGCTTTGGTTGGTTGCTAAGTTTTACGTTGCAAAAAATAAATCCACCCGGGCAGCCATTTCTCCGGCTCGAAAAATCAAACCGCTTGTTCACCCGTTTCTTCCGTGCGAATACGAATCGCGTTTTCCACGTTGCTGACAAACACTTTCCCATCGCCAATCTTGCCCGTCTTGGCGGCTTTGACGATGGCTTCGACCGCGCCAGCCGCATCGCTGTCGGCCAACACGACTTCAATTTTCATCTTTGGGAGAAAATCCACCGTGTACTCACTGCCGCGATAAATTTCGGTGTGCCCCTTCTGCCGGCCGAAGCCCTTTACTTCGCTCACCGTCATGCCCGTCACGCCCACGCCCGCCAAAGCCTCCTTCACGTCCTCAAGCTTGAACGGCTTGATGATGGCTTCGATTTTTTTCATGATCGTGAATCGGAGGCCGAGTGTAACAACCGACTTCGACGTGTAAACAGGAATTTGATTTGGCGCGAAAATTTTTCTGCGCGCACGTCAACACAAACGAAAAATTGGCTTCGATCTTGCATGAGCCTCGTCAGGCAAATCGATCTTCCGTCCAAGGATCCGCCGTGTTCGAGTAACCGCGCAATTCCCAAAATCCCAAAATGTCTCGATCCAGAAAAACAATTTCGCGAATGAACTTCGCGCCTTTCCACGCGTAGCGCTTGGGCAAAATCACCCGCGCTGGCCCTCCGTGTTCCTTCGTCAAAGGCTTGCCGTTCCACGAATGCGCGATCAACACGTCGTCATCCAGGCACGCATCGATCGGATTATTCGTCGAATAACCATCATAGCTTTTGAAGAATACGTGTGCGGCCTCGGTCTTTGGTTTTACCAGCTCGGCGATGGTGAAAAACGCCACGCCTTCCCACTCCATGTCGAACTGGCTCCACGTCGTGACACAGTGAAAATCGCTCACGTCCTTGAATTGCGGCAGCGCCAGGAACTGCTTCCAGTCCAGCGTCATCGGATTCTCGACGTGGCCGTGGATTTTCAACTCCCATTTTTCCAGCGGCACTTCCGGCTGAATGCCGAGGTCGAGCACGGGAAAATTGTGAACCTGCCGTTGTCCCGGCGGCAGGCGATCCACCGACCGCACCGCCGGCTTCTCCTTGCCGGACATTTTGCGCGCCCAGCGCTCTTTCGCGGCAATGTAAGCCTCTTTCATCATCGGTTTCGTTCGCTAACGACGGACAAATTCATTTTCCAAAAATTTTGCGCGCCTCGGCTTCAGCGCTCGGCAGCAACCGACGCATCAACATATACTGGTTTACTTGCGAAATTTTGTCGCCGACGCGCATCGTGTGCAGCGGCCCCAGCATCTCCAACTCGACGTATGCGAGCGGATCTGGATTCGTGTAAACCTCGGCGCTACTGCTGTGGTCGGGATATTCCGCGCCAGTTGAGCGCGGCGAATCAATACGCACCATTTCCTTCTCCCCAACCCACAGCAGCGTGCTGGCATCGGTGCCGATTTTGTACGACCCGGCGCGATTGCGTGTCAGTGAAACGAGGCCGTTCTCAAACTTCAAATTCGCCGGCAATTGATCCGACTGCCGGTTGAAACCTTCGGCGAAGCGCGACGCCTTCGGAATCGGCGCAAACACCCCGACGGCATCTTTCAGTTGCGTGACGATCCAGACGCCGACTTTTTTCGGCTCGCCCTGAACTTTCTCGTAAGTCGTCGTGATCTTCATCAAGGGCAAATTCGCGGGCAACTTGATGTGTCGAATCGTGCGAATGCCGTAATATGGATCGACGGGCGAAATCAGCAGGCCGTCGTTGACGGAACTTGGTTTCCACTCGACGGGCATCGAATCAAACGCGGGCGGCGGTGGCCAGCCGCGCGTCGCGATCTTCGGCCAGTCCGCCTGCGGGGAAGGCCAGGTTTTGTCGGCGCCAAAATTTCCCCATTCGTTCGAGGTCGGATTCGGCGCGCGCCCAAACATCTGCGAATTCTCCCAGAACGGCCCTTCCTGTTCGCCCACGCGCCGGAACTGCATCACGCGCCCGATGGACGGCACAATGACGACTTCAACTCTGCCGTTGCTCATCACGATTGCATCCGACCAGCCGCGATAGCTCACATGCTTCAGCGAGCGACCATCACCACCAACGATCCCGCAGCCGGAAAACGGGGCAGTGGCGATGACTGCCAAGATCGCCAAGTTGCTCATTGCAATAGTTCCTCGGGACAATTTCATAAAGTGATCGCGAGCCTAATTGCGGGTATTGGGCATGGCAAGCGGCGGTTGGATCTTTGCTCAAATTCCGCTTTCGAGAAAAAAACGAAGCAGTCTTTCGCGCATTGACATCCCCGGCGCGACCACGGAGAACTGCGCCCGCTATGAACGAACTTGCCAATCAAATCGCCGTCGTCACCGGCGCCGGGCGCGGCATTGGCCGGGCCATCGCGCTGGGTCTGGCGGTCGCTGGCGCGGACGTAGTTTGCGTTTCTCGCACATCAGAAAACTCGGAAAAGGTCGCGACTGAAATCCGTGCGCTCGGCCGCAAGGCGTGGGCGATTGCCGTGGACGTAGCGAATGGCAGCGCCGTGACGGCCGCAGCCGAGAAAATTTTGGCCGAGGCCGGGCGCGTCGATATTTTGGTCAATAACGCCGGCGTCACCCGCGACGGCCTGTTGATGCGTATGAGCGAGGCGGATTGGGACACGGTGCTCGACACGAATCTCAAAGGAGCTTTTCTGTTCACGAAGGCGTTCGCGCGCAGCTTCATTAAGCAACGCTCCGGTCGCATCATCAACGTCGCCTCGGTCATCGGCTTGATCGGCAACGCCGGCCAGTGCAATTACGCGGCGAGCAAGGCGGGCCTGATTGGCTTCACAAAATCGGCCGCCCGCGAGCTGGCATCACGCGGCATCACCGTCAACGCCATCGCGCCGGGCTTCATCGACACGGACATGACGTCGGCGTTGAGTGACGAACTTCGCGCGGAAGTCTTGAAAAAAATACCACTCAACTGCTTTGGCCAGCCCGAAGACATCGCCCAAGCGGCGCGATTTTTGGCCGGCCCGGCAGGCCGTTATATCACCGGGCAAGTTTTCGTGATTGACGGCGGTATGGTCATGTAAAGTCTGGCTCGTAACGCTCGGGAACATCGATTTCCAGCGCGGCAACCAGCGATTTCTGAAATGAAATTCGGCGGAAAACAATCTGCGAAACAAGGCTTGACGCCTTTTGGGGCGTGGCATAGACACACACAGCAAAACGAAACCGGAGCAACTCATGGCAGAAAAATCGATTGAACAGAAAGTCAAAGACATCATCGTCGAGCAACTCGGCGTCAATGCGGATCAAGTGACGCCCGACGCCAAATTCATCGAGGATTTGGGCGCGGATTCGCTCGACACGGTGGAACTGGTGATGGCTTTGGAAGAAGAGTTCGGCCAGGAAATCCCCGACGAGGAAGCGGAAAAGCTCCAGAGTGTGGGCGACGTGATCAAATACCTCGAAGATCACCAGAAGTAATCTTCCAGCACACCTTCCGGGGCAGCGAGAGGTTCAGCCGAAGCTCACGCTGCCCTTTTTGATTTATGGCAAACTCGTGGACCGAACGCAGAGTCGTCATCACTGGCCTGGGGGTTGTCACGCCCTTGGGGCAGGACGTGGAATCTTTCTGGGCCAGCTTGCTGGCCGGTCAGTGCGGCATCGGCAAAATCAACGCCTTCGATGTGTCCGCCTACGATTGTCAAATCGCGGGCGAGGTTAAAAACTTTGATCCTTCCGGTGCCTTCCCCTCACCGAAGGAACTGCGACGCACCGATCGCTTCACGCAGTTCGGCGTCGTCGCCGGCTACAAAGCGCTGCTCGATTCGGGCATCGACCTTGACAAATCCAACCGCGACGAAATCGGCGTTTTCATCGGCTCCGGCATCGGCGGACTCTACACGACCGAGGAGCAACACAAAGTGCTGTTGAACAAAGGCCCGGGGCGCGTCAGCCCGTTCATGATCCCGATGCTCATCCTGAACATGGCTTCGGGCATGTTCTCGATGTACCACAAACTCCGCGGCCCGAACGTCGCCACGTGTTCCGCCTGCGCGACCGCGACGCACGCCATCGGCGAAGCCTGGCGCACGATCAAAATGGGCGACGCAAAAATGATTTTCGCCGGCGGCGCGGAGGCGACGATTGTTCCGCTCGGCATCAGCGGCTTTTGCGCGATGAAAGCGATGAGCACGCGCAATCACGAACCACAGCGTTCCTCACGGCCCTTTGACGCACAACGCGATGGCTTTGTCATGGGCGAAGGCGCCGGCGTCGTCGCGCTCGAAGAACTTGAGCATGCCAAAGCCCGTGGCGCGCGCATTTATTGCGAAGTCATCGGCTACGGCAACACCGCCGACGCGAATCATATTACTGCCCCCGCGCCCGAAGGCGAAGGCGCCGCGCGCTGCATGAAAATGGCGCTCCGCGCCGCCGGCATTCATCCGACGGAGGTTTCCTACATTAACGCCCACGGCACTTCCACGCCGCAAGGTGATGTCTGTGAGACGCAGGCCATCAAAACGGTCTTCGGCGAGCACGCCCGCAAACTCGCCGTCAGCTCCACCAAGGGCGCGACCGGTCACATGCTCGGCGCGGCGGGCGCGGTGGAAACGGCGATTTGCTCCAAGGCGATTCAGACGAACATCGTACCGCCGACGATCAATTACGAAAATCCCGATCCGCTTTGCGACCTTGATTACGTTCCGAACGTCGCGCGCGAACTGCCGGTCAACGTAATCGTCAACAACAGCTTCGGTTTCGGCGGCCACAACGCGACCATCATCGCGCGAAAATTTTTGGGTTAGCCGCTGCTCAACTTAGTTCGGAGCGGAGGGCAAATGTGCGTGATTTTGGCGACTCAAACGAAAACACGCCGGAACATTGCCCTACCGTATTACAGGGTTACGCTGACCATCACCCGCCTCAACCGCACTGTTACGAAGATGCACGCAGCACCAAATAAGAAAAGAACGGAGCTTTCCGGCTCTGGAATAGGGATTGCCTCGACGTTGTCTAGATAAAATTGCGTGCCATTCAGAGGGGAAAACCCGAGTATCGTGGGTGATGTTTCTGCTACCACGGTCGTCGAAAACTTCTCCCACATTATTTGGCCGGTTCGATTCTGCATTGGGTCGTAATCATGAGGCACCGTAGCGAAGCTTGCGACAATTTGGCCGGCCCAAGTGACGCTTACCGTCGCGCTGGGACTTACAAAAAGATCTGCGGCGGAAAAGAATGACAACTGATACGACTGCCCTGGCACGGTAGTTAAGGACTGAAAAATATAGCCGTCGAGATGAGCGAAATTACCGCCATCCGGAGCCTTGCCCCACCACCCCGTGTCCAATTCGCCAAAACCGCTCCAAGGACTCGCCATATTTGGGAATCCAGTGAAATTCTCAAAGCTAGCATTCTGCACGACGTTGTGAGGACTCAAAGGAACAAGCTGTGCCTCAGCGCTGAAAGCACAAAAGGCGAGTAATTGAGCAAAGATTCTACCTATTCCGGTGTGTCGTGAATTTGCGGTCACGGTATGTTCCTAATAATTCCCACTGCTAACAAACCAATAATTGAATTAGGCCAAATTGTTTGCAGCGTATTAGCTTCACTTGATGGACAGTATTCTGGAAATAAACGAAGTCGAGCATCAACCGTAACCGTATCGAGTTTTACGGAACAAGACCTATGGAAGCAAAAACACGAGCTTTCAATGGACGTTTACCTCGATTGGTCTCAGCGCATGTTCGCGCGAATTTCGATTGCCGCGATTGAGTTTCTGAGCATGGCTTCCGCGCCGGAAGCCACGATTGTTCCGCTCGGCATCAGCAGCTTTTGTGCGATGAAAGCGATGAGCACACGCAATGACGAACCGCAGCGCGCCTCACGTCCGTTCGACACGCAACGCGAAGGCTTCGTCATGGGTGCCGGCACCGTCGCGCTCGAAGGCGAAGGCGTCGCACGCTGCATGAAAATGGCGCTGCGCGCCCCCGCCAATCAATTACGAAAACCCAGATCCGCTCTGCGATCTCGACTACGTGCCGATCAACGTGATCGGCAATAACAGCTTCGGTTTCGGCGGTCACAACGCGACCATCATCGCGCGGAAATTTCGCGGTTGAAACCAATCCCACCTCGCTGAAACGCCTTTAGCAGCTCATCTCGCGCACCAGCCCGCCAAGTGCGACGAAGGCCCGCTCGATTTGTTCTGTCCACGGGTTTGAACAATTCAGACGGATGAAGTTTTTGAACTTCTGCCGCGGTGAGAATATCGGCCCGGGCGCGATCGAAATTTTTTCGTCGAGCGCGCGGCGATAGAGTTCCAGCGAATCCACAGCCGCCGGCAGTTCGATCCACAGCACTTGTCCGCCGGACGGGCGCGTAACCTTGGTGCCAGCGGGGAAATGCCGGCTCACCTCTTCGGTGACGCGCTGCACGCGCCCGGCGTACTGGCGGCGGAGCTTGCGCAGATGGTGGTCGAAACTTCCGTTCGCCAGAAAATCGGCGATGGCCATCTGCGGCAGCGTCGCCGTCGCGCTGGTGCTCACATATTTCAAATGCTCGACGCGCGCTTTGAAGCGCCCCGGCGCCGTCCAGCCCACGCGATACCCCGGCGCGAGCGTTTTCGTGAACGAATCGCAGAGCAGCACCCAGCCGTCGCGATCAAACGCCTTCGCTGTTTTCGGGCGCACCGGGCCGAACGCCAGCGCGCCATAGATATCATCCTCGATGAGCGGGATCTGCCGCTCAGTCAGCAACTCGACGAGCTGCCGTTTTTTTTCGTCGGGCATCACGCTCCCGAGTGGATTGCTGAAATTGAGCGTGAACAGGCACGCTTTGATGCGGCAGTCGTCCAGCCGATCCGCGAGTTCATCAAGACAAACTCCTTCACGCGGATACGTCGGGATTTCGCAAGCGCGCAAGCCGAGCGATTCGACCATCTGAAGAATTCCGAAAAACGTCGGCGACTCGATGGCGATGGTGTCGCCGGGCCTCGACACCGCGCGCAGACAAAGGCTCAACGCTTCGGTCGCGCCACAGGTCGTCACAATGTCGTCGGGCGAAAGACTGCAACCGCTCTCCATCGCACGGCGAGCCACCTGCACGCGCAACGGCAAATAGCCCGGCGCGGGATCGTAGCTGTTCGCCAGCGCGGGAAGACGCCGCGCAATCGCGGCCATCGTGCGATTGAGTTCACGCGTTGGAAATAAATCCGCGCCCGGCATTGAAGCGCCCATCCGCACGAGGTTGGGATCGCGCGTGGCCTTGATGACTTCCATTACCAGATCGCTCACCTGCACCTTGCTGGCGCGCGAAGCCGGTTGGGATTTCTCCGGCTCGGGCGGGAGCGTCCAGCGGCGGGCGCGCACGTAGTAGCCGGACTGCGGACGCGCTTCGACGAGTCCGAGATTCTCCAACAACCGGTACGCCTGCGTTACGGTGGCGACGCTCACGGTTTGTTGCGCGCAGAGCTTGCGTACAGATGGAATTCGCTCGCCCGGGCGCAAAGTGCCTTCGTCGATGAGCCGCGCGATGCGTCCAGCCACCTGCTCGTAAAGCGGTGGGGCCGCGGCCTGGCCCGAAGGTTCGCGAAGTTGGTTCAACATAATTTGCCCGCGCTGGCGGTCAGTTTAGCCCGGTTGAGCACCCGACATGAGTGACACTTTTCTAGTTTTTCAGCCAGTACAGTTTCGCGGTTCCGGCAACTGTTCCGGTGCAATTTCTAAATCGCTGCGCCTGTCGATTGCGTGGCGTCTCGGCGAGAATCACAACATGAAAATTGAGCGTGCGTTTGTCGGTGCGGCAAAACCAAAGGCTACAATCAGCCCGGCTGGACGTGATGTCGGCTTCGCAGGAATTGGGCTGACGCAGCAACGAAAGATCGCGGTAGTCAAAGATGTTTGCCCGCCCGCCACGCCCCGAAATATCATTCCGCTCGTGGCGGCGCGCGGAGAGCTAGCGATGGAATTGCGTCGTGAACTCGCGCAAGGCCAAGTTTGGGAAACTGCGGCGTACATCGCGTTGGGTGCGTGCTTTCTCGCGCTCGTTGTGTTCGCCGCGTTGACTTGAATCGACGGGCAAATTGCGGAACCGTCATTGAAAACAATGATTGAAACTTTGCGCATCGCTCTCATCGGCGACTTCGACCCCAATGTCCGCGCGCACGTCGCGATTCCGCTCGCGCTCGATCTGGCAGCGCAAATTTTCAACTCCAAAATGGAACCGATTTGGTTGCCGACAGCACAACTCGAACGAGACCACCGGCAACTACTTGCAAATTGCGCGGCGTGCTGGTGTGCGCCCGGCAGCCCTTACCGCAGCATGAACGGCGCGTTGCGGGCCATCCAGTTCGCGCGCGAATCCGGCATGCCATTTCTCGGCACCTGCGGCGGCTTCCAACACGCCCTCATCGAATACGCGAGAAATGTTCTCCACCTCGCCGAAGCGGATCACGCCGAATCAAACCCGTCCGCGTCGCTGCCACTCATTGCGCCGCTCACGTGCGCGCTTGTCGCTGCCACCGGCACGATCCAGTTGCGTCCCGGATCTCAGGCGCGCGCGATCTTCGGTCGCGATGAAATCGTCGAGAGTTTCAACTGTTCCTACGGTCTCAACGCCAGCTATCAGTCGCGCTTGAACGATGGCGTGTTGCAAATCAGCGGCGTCGATACCGCGGGCGCGGCGCGCGTAATCGAACTTACGGGACATCCCTTCTTCATGGCGACGCTTTTTCAACCGGAACTTTCCGCGCTTGAAGGTCGGCCGCACCCGCTCATTCTTCGCTTCGTCGAAGCGGCGCTGGCTCATCACTCGCGGCTTCGAGTGAACCAGCCTTTGACCTGATTATGACACGACAAAACATTTCGAGTGGGACCAGGTGGGAGACGATCGTCGGTTACTCGCGTGCGGTTCGCATGGGAAACACGATTTACGTTTCGGGCACAACCGCCACCGACGCCGAAGGGAAAATCGTTGGACTGAATGATCCCTACGCGCAAGCGGTGCAGACCATCAAAAACATCGAACGCGCGCTGAAGGCCGCCGACGCCGAATTGCAGCACGTCGTCCGGACGCGGATCTACGTCGTCAACATCGACGACTGGGAACCGATTGGCCGGGCGCACGCGGAATTTTTTGGTTCGATTCGCCCGGCCTCAACGATGGTCGAAGTGAAACGTCTGATCGCGCCGGAAATTTTAGTGGAGATCGAAGCCGACGCTGTGATTACTTGATCGAACCGTGAGCGTTCCGCTCTACATCGTCGATGCCTTCACCGCGAAGCCATTCGCCGGCAACCCGGCGGCGGTTTGCGTTTTGCCTGCGCCGCGCGACGAAGCCTGGATGCAAAACGTCGCGCGTGAAATGAATCTCTCCGAAACGGTGTTCCTGCATCCGGAGTCGGACGGCTTTCGGCTGCGCTGGTTCACGCCCACCGTTGAAGTGGCGCTCTGCGGTCACGCGACACTGGCCAGCGCACATGTGTTGTGGGAAACGGGCCGCCTCCAACCGCAGCAACTGGCGCGGTTTTACACTCAGAGCGGTTTGCTCACCGCAGATCGACTGGCGGATCGGATCGAACTCGATTTCCCCGCGAAGCGCGCCGAGCCAACGCCGCCGCCCGTCGGCTTGCTCGAAGCGCTCGGCCGCGCGGCAAAATTCGTTGGCCGCAGCGCGTTCGATTATCTGGTCGAAGTCGATTCTGAAAACACGCTGCGCGAATTGAAGCCGGACTTTCGTCGGCTCGCGGGAATTCCCGTGCGCGGCGTTATTGTGACGAGTCGCTCGGCCGCGCCGGAGTTTGATTTCGTCTCGCGCTTCTTCGCACCGGCTTCCGGCGTGGACGAAGATCCCGTCACCGGCTCGGCGCACTGCTGCCTCGGACCATTCTGGCAGGAGCGACTCCACAAACCTGAATTCATTGCCTTCCAGGCATCGGCGCGCGGCGGAGTCGTGCAGGTTCGCGTCGAAGGCCAGCGAGTGAAGTTGGGCGGCAACGGTGTCACCGTGCTTGAAGGCGAGTTGAAATGTTGAGGGGAGAACCCAATCAGCGCCGCGCTTGGCGCGGTGACGGATGCGGATTTAGAATTGTAGTCAACACCAGCGCGCGATGATCGATCCGACCTCATTCAAAAACGTCCGACTGCGCGGCGGCTTCGTCATCGCCGACGTGCAGTTCACCGACGCACCAATGGTGGACGCGTTGGAGCGCGAGGCCGTCGCACAAACACGGATTATTGGTCGCGAGTTTCGACTCTTCCTTCAAGCTGGATTGAGCGAACGGGAACTCTCCATTTCGCTGTATCACGAGATTCTGGAAGCGGCGACCGTTGGCAGTTGGCCTCCGCCCGGCAGCGTGCTGGAGTTTAACGAAGGAGACTTTGAGCGCGCCGCCCAAGATGCCCACGAGAAATGGGGCAAGGCCACGCCGAAGAACCTCAACCGTATGTTGCAATCCTACGGTTTTCCTGAAGAATAGGCCTATGGTTGACCGCAACAAAATACAGATTGACCTCGTCAAGTTGGCTGGTGGCGAACGGCTCCTTCGCATGACTGAGTCGCTTTCCGGGCTTTCGCTGGAAAAGAAGCTTGATCCTCAGAAATCCGTCGCGAGTCAGAAAGACAAACTTCTCGGCGTGTTTAATGCCGCGCTCACTCAAGCCGAACTGACGACCGCTTGAACTGCGAATCCGCGCCTTGAAAAAGACATGCGCCTGATTTTCAGATGCCCGCCAAATACGCCCACACCGTCACGAACGCCTCACTCGGCCGGTGGTGGATGTGGATTTGAAGTTGTAGTGTTGATTCAATTTTAGGTGGTGCTAAATTGCGGGCGTGATTATCGAACAAATCAGAAGCCGGTTGGAGAACGGTTTTCATCCGTTCACTCTGGAGCTATCCAGCGGCAAGAAAATCCGTGTGCCGCATCAGGATTTTATTGCCGTCCATCCCAAAGCCATCGTGGTCATTGACCAGAAGGGAATCTCCCACACCATCAGCCCGCTTCACGTTGTTTCGATTGATGAAACGGCGCGGCATCACTGACCTGTTTTTGTCTATTGTCGCGGAGTGCTCGCCAAATACGCCCACACCGTCACGAACGCCATCGCTCGGTGCGATGACGGACATGGATTTGAAGGTGTAGCACACCCGGGCGTCCCGCGAACTACGGAAGCCGCGAGCAAGCGTTACGCGCAAGTGTGAACTCGCTGCTTTGCAATCGCCAACTGCGCCGCTAATCTCGCCGCCAATCGGCATGGCAAAGCAAACCATCAGGGACATCCTCGAATACTTCCGCGAAGAAGCCCGGAACAATCGCGACCTCGGCGACAAGTTCGAGCGCCTCATCGCCGCCTACCTCACCAAAGACCCTTATTACGCCACGCATTTCAGCGATGTCTGGCTGTGGAGGAATGGCCGGGGCGCAACCACATGGGCGACACCGGCATTGACCTCGTGGCGCAGGAACGCGCGACCGGCGACTTCACGGCGATTCAATGCAAGTTCCTTGATCCCGATTCTTATCTGCAAAAGGAGAACATAGATTCCTTCTTCACGGCTTCCGGCAAAAAACCGTTCACGCAGCGGATGATTATTTGCACCACGGACAAGTGGGGACGCAACGCTCTTGACGCCTGCGAGAATCAGCAGCCGCCCGTCACCAAGCTGCGCTTTCAAGACCTCGACGACAGCGCGATTGACTGGTCTGACTTCAAAATCAACCGCCCGCAGGACATCAAATTCAAAGCCAAGAAAAAACTCCGCCCGCACCAGACCGCCGCGCGTGATGATGTGCAAAACGGTTTCAAGACCGCAGACCGGGGCAAACTCATCATGGCGTGTGCAGTGCTGTTGCTTGTGTGGTTCGTAAGAATTGATTACATCTATCCGAGCAAAGCATGAAAGCTGATGTTGAACTTATTTTTCTTCCCTATGCGGAAGAGACGCAATCAACAATGGTTGATGTTCTGATTCGTGAGTTGAAGGATGCGAAGTGGACTTCTTTTACCGCCGCCGTCGCATTTGCTCGCAGTTCTGGAAATGCCACGGAACTTTTGGATGCGCTTGCCACCTTTGCAAAAAGAGGCGGCGCAATCGAGATGACGTTTGGCGGAAACACCTTTGCGGATGGTGAGGGATCAGATTACGAGGCGATTGAGGCGTTGCTGAAAGAATTGTCTGGCTATCCGAGCGTGAAGCTTTACCTCTACAACGAGCCGACCCGCACGTTTCATCCGAAGCTTTACCTTTTTGCGAATGCGAGCGAAGCGGCACTCATCATCGGCTCATCCAATTGGACGCAGGGAGGCCTTCAACGAAATGTTGAGGTCAATGTGGTGTTGCGTCTCGACTTGAATGACGCAGAGCAGAAGGCGACTTACGACAGAACGGTTGAGTTTTACCAAACGTATTGGAGGGAATTGTCGAACGGACGACTGACTCAAGACCGGCGCTTCAAAGGAGAATACTCCACGTTGGGTAGATACCCTTCGCTCTGCCGAACATCTCGGCCAATTCCAATTCGATGTGGGCGTTCGTCAAGGTATTGACAAGCGCAAACTTGAATTGCTTTTTCAGACTCTGCGCGACCAAAACCTCAGCGCCGGTCAACCCAAAGAAGTATTTCTTGAAGTCTGGGCCAATGCCTTTCTTGTTTGTCGATTTGATTTCAATAAGCTGAATCTGATCCAGCTTTGACTCAACCTCTGACAGGTCATCAAGGTTCACGGCAGACGCCAGCCTCACAATGTCAAAAGCTTTCCCATAGACGATCATGTTCCGTTTTACGAAAGCGACGACTAGGTTTTTCTTCTGTTTAGCGGTCGGAATGAAGAAGCCAGCATTTTTCTCGACGAGAATTTGCGCGGCGCGGCGAGCAGTCGCATTCCCTTCTTTATTTTCGCGTGACTTCCTTTTAGCACTCACGGCTTCCTCCTTCGCGGGTTGTGCGCTTTTGAAGTCGCAGCAGCTTTTCTCAATCGTGACTCAAAAAGATTCGCAAGGTCTGCCGTCTTTATTCCAAGAGCCTCGCAGATTTCTGCCGTCTCGACGAAATCGAGACGCCGTTCGCCAGTTTCATATTTGCTGACGTAGCTTTGAGGAATTTCAAGCCGTTCTGCCAATTGAGCTTGGGTAACGCCTTTCGACTCGCGCAATTCCCTGAGAAGTTCGCGAAAAAGGTCGTATCGGTCTGTGTAGGCAGTGCTTGGCACTCCCATCTTTTACCAAGTCGCCATCGAAAAACCCAAATTGGGATATAACCGGCGGGCGTTCTATGAATGCTTTTTGAAAATTGGAAGGTCTCGCCAATCCTCGACTCCTTCGGGGGCTTCTGCATCAAAATGCTTGCCGCTCACGCATGCCCAGCAATGCCTCGGCAGGTCTTCATCGTCTGGAGTGACGAAAAACTCACCGAGATTTCCAAGTGTCTTGGAGGCGAATAGAAAATCTTCGGCGAAGTAGTCACAATTGCCGTTGTTGATGTCGCACGGTTGAAGTCCATAAGCAGCGACAAGGCGTCTGATGAGGTCGGGCAGTCTCATCCCATGTTCCAATTCCAGTTCCGAATGCGAATACGGCAAACTGAATCGAATCCGTGTGTGATCCGTTTTCAACCTTTTTGAATCATTTGCACAACCGCATCACGAACGGCGGAGAATTTTCCGGGCTGCAATTCACCAACCTGATT
This sequence comes from Verrucomicrobiota bacterium, assembly GCA_016195385.1. Classification (GTDB taxonomy): domain Bacteria; phylum Verrucomicrobiota; class Verrucomicrobiia; order Limisphaerales; family JACPZS01; genus JACPZS01. The sequence continues at coordinate 62,457 of JACPZS010000161.1, read as the reverse complement.
TGCAACGAGGCTGCTGTGCGCGGTGAAAAGTTTGCCCGGACGGACATAGCTGGTCAGGCGAAGTGAGCCGCGCGCGAAGTCGGGGGCATCCAGAGAAATGGCTTTTTTGTCGCCGTAGGATTTGCTGGTGATCTGGCACAGAATCCAGTCGCCACGTCCGGCTTCCGCCAGCACTACCGCTGGTCGGAGCTTGGAGGCGGTAAGGTCGGAGAAGGGAAAGTGAACGATGACTACTTGGCCGGCTGTAAATGTGCCCATGCGGCATCCTCCTCGGCGCGATTCCAGTCCTCGGCGAGCGCGGCCTCGCTCAACAGCGCGGTGTCATGCACGGTCGGAGCTTCTTCAAGAATCGTGACGAGCGCGCGGCGCGGCGTCAGCACATGGATCGGCTCGACCAAATGCACCTCGCCATTTGTTTCAATAATTGCTTCGACCGTTTTCATCTTGGCAAAACTGTAACTCCATTGGCGGCGTCTGCAAAGGCCAATTCTTCCACGCGGCAAGAAATTGTTGTTCCTCCGGCAAATACTGGTAGCGAATGAATGGCGGATTTCCAACGACGCCATCAAATTGCCCCGCCTCTTGGGAATGAAACAGAAACCATTTGAGAAAGTCGCCGGTGTGAATCTCAACCGAGAGCTTGCTTGAACCGGGAACGCGCTCGCGTGCCTTGCCAGCCTCGTCGCGCTCCATCTCGCAGCCGAAAAGCTTGCGAAGCGATCCGCACTTCTCGTCTGCTATCGCCTCAAGAAATGCGCCATCTCCGCAGCTCGGCTCTAAAACCGACTTCGGCTTTTTTTCTAAAACCCATCTTGCCAAGAAACTCGCAATGTTGGGGTCTGTGTAAAACCCGCCTCGCAACTTCTGTGCGCTTTCATTTGCGATAAAATTCATGGTCGCTTGCTATTTTGAACTGGTTTTGTAAGGCGTTGCGCGCTCCCGGAGAATATGTGCAGCGTGGAGGGCTGCGTCGTCATCATCGTATTCCGAAGTGACCTTGTCCGCGATGACCCGGCCTTTCAGTTCTTCCTCTGGTAATTTGAAGAACTTGGCAAATTTTGAAATCTGAATCTCAGTTGGGAATCGGTCGCCGTGTTCCAATTTGCTCAAAAGGGTTGAATCAATGCCAACACCGGCAGCCACGACACGAAGCGGTTCTTCGCGCTCTTGACGCAACTTGCGAATGAATTCCCCAAAGCTGGACTTGTCTTTCATTGTCTTGACTGAATGTGTCAAGACGCTTTCTGACATAAGTGTTTTGCTGAGTCAACCATAAATTACGAAATCACCGAGCCGAAGCCGGTGGAATTGAGTTTGGGTGATGCCGATCAAAATGGCCGGCGGCTCAACGTCAGCGACTTCGCCCTGAAAGCCTATCGCGCGGCATACAGGGACGCAAAGATCGGCAAGGAAGACATTTTCTATTACGTCTATGGCGTCCTCCATTCGCGGGAATACAAGACGCGGTTCGCTGCCGATTTGACGAAGATGCTGCCGCGCATTCCGTTGGCGGAGGATTTTTGGGCGTTTAGCCAGGCCGGGCGCAAGCTGGCGGAAATCCATCTGACTTACGAAGACGCCAAGCCGTATCCGGTGAAGGAACATCGGGACGTGTTGGAATTGAAAGACGAGAAATTGTATGTCGTCGAGAAAATGCGGTTTGGGAAGGTGGGGACGGGCGCGCTGCGCCGTCCGCCGCCGGACAGCCTCCCGTTCCGCTGGCTACGGAGGGGACTGCGCCAGCGGGGACTGCGCAGCGCGCCATCCCTACCAATGAAAAGTTTGACAAGACCACCATCCAATACAACAGCCACATCACGCTCACCGGCATCCCGCTGGCCGCCTACGATTACGTCGTCAACGGCAAGCCCGCCATTGAGTGGATCATGGACCGCTACCAATTCAGCAAGGACAAGGACAGCCAGATCGTGAACGACCCGAACGATTGGGCGCGCGAACACGACGACCCGAAATACATCCTGAACCTGCTCAAAAGCATCATCACCGTGAGCCTGGAGACGATGAAGGTGGTGAATGGGTTGCCGGGGTTGAAGGAGAGGAAGAATTAAAAAAGCGGCCCGCGTTTCCGAAGGCCGCTGCGAGTGCTCAAATTGTTTCCCTGATTCTTACGTCGGCGGTGTTGGCGCGGGCGGAGTTGGCACCGCACCACCACCACCGCCGGGGTCCACGATGACGCGGGCGACTTGATACGCGGCGTAGAAATCCGGGTTGCTTACTTTTTGGCGTTCCATCAGGCGGTCGATCTGCCGCTCGACGATACGGTCGGCGCCGTGGAGTTTGTCGGGAATCAAGTCGGTCGCGCCTTTAGTGATGGCTTTGGCCTGGCGCGGTTGGGTGAGCAGGGTTTTGAACGCGCTGATTTTTGCGGCGAAGTCGTCACGATCGGCTTGCGCTAGAGTTTGTTGACCACGGCGCTTTGCCGCTGCGCATTTCGACCGCGAGGTTCACGTCGGCCACGACGCCGTCCAGCACGAGCATCGCCGAGCGCAATCCATCGTGCTGGGTCGGTATCGACTGCAAAGTGGCAAGGAGTTGTTGCCAACCGCTTCGTGGCTGAACTAAATAGAGGCCATTCAATCTGCCGCGCATTGGCGCGTCGCTACGCGGGAATCGTAGCTCGCAGAGAGAATAAAAATTGTTGTTGTTATCTGTGTACTCATGAAGACCAGTGCGTTCCTTTCAGCGTCCACGTTTTGGAGCATCCTTTGGTTGTCAACCGCTCGTCTCCACGCCCAGACCGTCGGTGGACTCGATTTCACCTTTCAATACACGCCTGGCGCTTCGGGCCAGGTTTCCGGCTACACGATTGGCGCGGACGGCAAAATCGTCGTCGTGGGTTCGTTCACGAATTTCCACGGCCAGACGCGCAACGGCGTGGTCCGGCTTAATTCCGACGGTTCGCTCGACACGACGTTCGATCCCAAGGCCGGCCCCGGTCCGGTCACGGTGATCATTCCGGGGATTTTTACCAACACTTCCCCCGGCGCGGTGACGCTCGTCGAGGTGCAACCGGATGGAGCGGTGATTGCCGGTGGCGCTTTCTCAACCTGGGCTGGAGTTGCGCGCAATAACTTCGTCCGCCTCAAGATGGACGGTTCTTTGGATTCAACTTTTACTTCGGCGGTCACCACCGCCAACGGGATGTGGGCGCTGCCCGATGGAAAAATTCTCATGACCAGCCGTGCGAGCGACTTCAAACCCAAACGACTCTCGGGCATCGCGCGCCTGAACTCGGATGGCACGATGGACGGCTCGTTCCTGGATTCGACGCTGGGAACAACGGTGGGAATGGACGCCGGCCAGTTCACGGTGTCCACGCTCGCGCGTCAGCCGGACGGGAAACTGGTAATCCTGTTCGCCGGCACCAAGAGCTTTCAATTTACCAGTGGCATCGCGCGGCTCAATGCCGACGGCTCGCACGATACGTCATTCCACGTGAGTCTGGCGTCGGGTCTGACCGGCCCCACCGCGGCGAGCATTGATGGCAGCGGCCGCGTGCTGGTCGCAAATTCCGCGCCGCAGATTGACGGCCAGCCGGTGGCAAAATTTTTCCGGCTTCTTTCCGATGGCACACTGGACAAATCATTCAACTTCACGCTCGCAACCGCGCAGGCCAGCGGTGTCGCCGCGCTGCCGGACGGACGCTCCATTCTCGCCGGCAGTTTCGCCGGCGTCTTCGGCCCCGTCGTTCGCATCAAAGCGGACGGCTCGCGCGACACCTCGTACGGACTCACGAACAACGGCAGCTTGCTCGCAACGATATTGCAGCGGCCTAAAACCGCGCTGGACGGCAAAGTTTTTCTTTTCGGGTCACTGCTCAGTTTTGTGAGCGGCCAAATTGTGACGGCCAACAGCGTCTTTCGCCTGACCGACGACGGCAGCACCGGCGGCGGTGCGGCGACGCGGCCGTCCATCACCACGCCACCCGCGGACGCCGCCGTTAACGTCGGCGGCACGGCGACTTTCAGCGTGGTGGCAGCCGGCAGCGCGCCCCTCGTGTATCAATGGAAAAAAAACGGCGTCGCGATTTCCGGCGCGAACTCAGCCACGCTCACCATCGCCAACTTGTCGCTCGCCGACGAAGGCAGCTACACTGTAGAAGTAACGAACAGCGGGGGCACGATCATTGGCGGCCCCGCGAAATTGATCGTCAACACGCCGCCGCGTTTCACCACGCCGCCGGTGGCGATCTCCGTCGCGCAGGGGGCGACGGCGGCGTTGACTGCGGTGGTCGATGGACAGGCGCCGTTGAGTTTCCAATGGTTCAAAAATGGCTTGGCCATCACCGGTGCCACGAGCGCCACGCTTGATTTTTTCAACGCGCAGAAAACGGACGAAGGCAGCTACGAACTCGAAGCGAAAAATTCGCTGGGCACCGTGCGCAGCCCGTCGGTGCAGGTTACTGTGTTCGGCAGCAAGCCGGCTTGGATTGTCAAGTCGCAAACCGAAGGGCTAGGCACGATTACGGATCTTTGGCAGGACGGCGCGCGCGGCGTCGTGGTCGGCGGAAATTATTTTCCGGCACCGGCGGGCGCTCCGGAATTTACTTTTGCCAGCGTCCAATTTCCCCGCCCGACGGCGCTCAACGGCTTCATCGTGCGCCTCGATGACACGGGCGCGCTCGTATGGGCGCAGACCGTCGTGGGCAATTTGAGCGGCTCGCTCTCGGCCATCACGCAAGTTGCTGTTGCGGCGGACGCTGCGGGCAACGTCTTTGCCACCGGCCCGCTCGCGGGCGTCGGCGAAGTCGGCGGATTGAAAATGACGAACAGCACGACGGACGGAACGTTTCTCGTGAAGTTCGATGCGACGGGCAAAGGAATCTGGTCGTTGGTCATCACCGGCAATCTCTACCAACGCGAACTGGCGGTTGATCCCGATAGCAACGTCATCCTCACCGGCCGCTACACTTCGCAACTCGTCGCGCCCGGCGCAGTCCTTTCGGCTGAAGCGTTTGGCGCTTGCGCAGTTTTCAAATTCGGCGCGGACGGCTCGACGAAATGGGCCAAGAGCTACCGCAAAAATGACACGGTCGGTGGCGCGGTGGACATTTACAATGTCGCCGCCGACGCGTCGGGCATTTACCTGCTTGGCAGTTACAACCAGTCCATCAAGTTCGGCACATTTGACCTTAAAATTTTTGCGCCGCCGTTTCGCGATCTCAGTTGGCTCGGCAAATTGGACGCCAACGGCCAGGAAATCTGGTTGCGCGGCGTGCGCGGCAGCGTGCCAAACGATGTCGGCTTGGGCGCGAATTCCGTGTGGACGATCGGCGCGGATGATCCGCCGGGGCGCATCGTCTTGAGCGGGTTTGTGAAGGATGGAACAGCGATTACGAACACAGCGGTTGCCATTGCAAGCCGCGGAACTGGCGTCGCTGTCGCGAACGGTGACCGGCCGATTTTCGGCGGCGACGCTGTGGGAATTGCGAGCGTGGCGGGGGTATCGCTCGGAATTGGAACCTCGCCGATTTCACTCTGGGCCGGTGCGGGCAACAGCGCGGGACTAGTCCGCGACGTGAGATTGCCGGGCTTTGTGGATTCACCGCGCGCGGCGGCGGCGCTTGTGGGGGAAGAAGTCGAAGCCAATAACAATGGTGATCTTTATTTCGCCGGCGCGTGGTCGGGCGTGCTGAACATGAATTCCACGCGCCTGACAAACGCGAGTCAACGGGTGTTCGTCGCCAAAGTCGCGGGTTTTCCCAAACCGTTTGCGCCAGAAATTGTGAGCCAACCGGCGTCGCAGCTTTCCCGGCTCGGCGAAAGCCGTGCTCTCAGTTGCAATGCGAAAGGTGGTGAACTGACTTTCACATGGCTCAAAAATGGAAATCCGATTCCTGAAGCCAATTTGCAAATCTTCGCTTCCGCAGGCCTGCCGGGCGCGATGGCGAGCACATTGACCATTCTGGGAGTGACGGCGGCGAACGCGGGCGATTACACCTGCGTCGTCTCGAATGCAGTCGGAGTGGTGACGAGTGACGTAGCACGGCTTGAAATTGGCGGACCTCCGCAAATTGTCACGCAGCCCAGCGCGCAACGCATCAATGCGGGCGAAGCTATCAAATTGAGCGTCGAGGCGACCGGCGGCGATTTGCGTTATCAATGGCTCAAGAACGGCAACAGCATTCCGGGCGCGACCAACGCCGCGTTCACCATTTCCGCGGCGGCGACCGATGACACGGCGAAATACAGCGTCATGGTTTTCAACGGCTTGGGCACTGCGGATTCCGCCGTGGCGCGAGTGCTCGTCTGTTCCGGCACGCCGGACGCCACGTTCCTTGGCCGGCCGTGGGTGAAAATCGTCGATGACGCGATGACAGTTCCGGGTTATCCCAACTTATTTGGCGATTGGAAGAGTGTGAAACCGCGCTTCACTCTGCGCGACAAAACCGTCCATCTGGTCGCGCACGCCGGCGAGACGATCATCACGTCCCCACTCGCAGGCAAATTCAGCCAGTCGCTCGGCGCGCTCCTGCGCTGGCGCGACGGCGCACTCGACACGCTCGTGTTCACGAATACCGCCGCGCCGGATGGAACCAAGTTTCTCGACGTGTTTTATCCAACGGACGAAACCGACGGCGCGATGAACTTCAGCGGCCTTTCACGCGACGGGGATCACTTCGCACTTTACGAAATCGGCATCGGCCTTCGCGGCAGCCGCAAGCTCACTCAACTCGCCGACAACAGCACCGCGCGCCCGCGCGGCGGCGGCACGTTCACGGGTTTCGGATCCCTCGCGCGGCGTGGCAGCGTGCTCACATTTGGTGCCGGCTCCACCGCCGGCAATGGCCATTACGCACTGATCAACGGCGTGATCAAAACGCTCGCCGATGAAACGACGGATTTGCCTGGCAGTCTCGTCGGCTTCGATGGTTTGCCGAGCAACTTCGTCGGCTTCGATGGAACCAGCCTTGTGCTCGCGGCGCAAAGCGGCTTCGGTGCAACGCCCAAGCAGGGTGTGTTTCGATTCGACCTGAATGGGAACATTACAAAGATTGCCGACGTGGATACCTCCGCGACTGCGACGAGAAAATTCAGCCGGTTTTCTGCGAGTGACGTGGACGGCGGCTACGTGTTCTTCGGCACGGATCGCGGATTGTACGCCGCCGCGCCGGATGGAACGCTCATTGGCACCGGAGGCACGGACGTGATGGCCGCCGCCGGGCCAGACCTGGTTTATTTCGCTTCGGGATCGACAGTCGTGCGGCTGGTGATCAACGGAGCCGCCGAGGAAATCCTGCCGCAGTCATCACAGATTGATTGCCGCCAGGTGCGAACGGTCTGGCAGATCGACGCGCAAGGCGACGATGTGGCCATCGGTGTCGATTTTGCCGACGGCAGCACGGGGATTTTCGCAAGTCTCGGCAGCGCCGCGCCTGCCGGACTCCAATTGAGTGCGCCGACATTTGCGAACGGCCAGTTCCAGTTCACGCTGCCGACTCAATCCGGCAGGACGTACCAGATTCAATTCAAAGCCGCGCTCGGTGACATTGCTTGGAGCATCGTCCAGAACATCAGCGGCGACGGTTCAACCAGGACGCTGAACTTTGCTGCGACCGGCCGCGCCGGTTTTTATCGGGTGGTTGAACTTTCGGAAGGACCCCGACGCTGAGGCGAGTCGTGTAATACCTTGTAACCGCCGCCAAAGCCCGGGCGTCATCAGTTACGGAACCAAATTTGGCGGCATTCGCACAAACGCGGATGGCGTCTTTGGCAACACAAACGCAGTGCAACTGGAAAGAATTATGCAACGTATATCGAAATCTCTGACGACTCTCACCATGCTCGCGGTTGGTTTGATGCTGGCGCTCAACCTCACCGTCCGCGCGGACGAAAAGAAAGCCGATCCCAACGGCACTTACACATGGACCACCGCCGGTCGCAACGGCGGGCCGGATCGCAAAAACACGCTCACCTTGAAGGTCGATGGCGACAAGGTGACCGGCAAGATCTCCAGCCCTGGCCGCGATGGTCAGGCCCGCGAGACAGAAATCAGCAATGCGAAAATCACGGGTGATGAAATTTCCTTTACCGTCACGCGCGAATTCAACGGCAACAAGATGACTTCCAAGCACACGGGCAAAATCTCCGGTGACGCCATCAAGGGAAAAATTGAAACCGAGCGCAATGGCGAAACTCAATCGCGTGACTGGGAAGCCAAACGCGACGTCGAGAAAAAGTAGTCTCCCTGCCGGATCGCGCAGCCTGGCACTAGATTGGCCACGCTTGGAAATAGTCTCATCGTCGTTTCCACGCCTGCGATTTGATCGTTGGCGTGGAATTTTTGTATCCGACCGCGCGTTCCCGGCTGCGGGTTTTCGAGTTGCCCCAGCCGCAAATCGCTTCTTGCAACCGAGTCTCAACGGACTTAGCTTGCGGCGCGTTGAAAGAAACCGATCCATCCTGCGGTGTCGAAGACAGCGGCGGCACGCGGCCGCTGATGTGCCCGCTCAATCAAGTGCGCGCCGGCTCCTTCGTGAGAGTCCGGCGGCTCTCGGCGTCGCCGGAAATGAGCGATCGACTCCGCGAATTGGGCTTTTGCGAGGACCAGCGCATCAAGCTTGTCAGTCAGCAAACCAATGTCATCTGCCAGGTTTGCAACGTGCGCCTCGCCATCAGCCACGAACTGGCGCAACAAATTCTGGTCGAACCCGTGCCCGCGCAAAAACGCGTCGCCTGAATTTATGGCGGCGGGAAATCAACCGTTGACCGCGCTCGCGGTCGGCACGCGGGCGACGGTCACGGAGATCAAGGTTCCGGTTGAAAATCGTGCCCGCCTGATGGAAATGGGTTTGCTGGTTGGCAGCACCGTTCAACTCGTTCGCTTCGCGCCACTCGGCGACCCGGTCGAAATCAAGGTGCGCGGCTACCATCTCACGCTGCGCAAGCACGAGGCGGAGCAGATTTTGGTGAAGGCGAATGTATAGCCACGATTCTAAATGAAGCGTTCTTGTTATTGCCGGCTTTGGAAAACAGAGCCGGACGTTTTGAGAAAGAAAGGCCTTCAGCCGGGATATTGCGGAATTTGCGAGAAGTGTGGAAAACTTGGACACACGAGTCATTTTCCCGGGCCAGTTCCATATACGGGAGCTTGGTGTGACCGTTGCTACAGGATTGTTGCGTGGACATGGCCATTTCGAATTCCTGCACTTTGGCCAGTAATCGTGTTGCTTTGTTTGTTGCTTGGTTATTCTTTATATCGACGAAGTTTTCGGTTTTAGAATTGATCAGAACTTCATGATGCAAGGCACAGAATTTCCAAAACAAAAATCAGTCGGATGGGATTCTGTGCCTGCCTACGTCGCCCTGACCGGCAATCCGAACTGCGGCAAGACGACTTTGTTCAATGCGCTCACCGGTTTGCGCGCCATGGTCGGCAATTACGCGGGCGTTACCGTCGAACGCAAGGAAGGCCGGCTACAACATGTTCAATCGCAGCGCGACATCCGCGTGCTGGATTTGCCGGGCACTTACAGCCTCAGCCCGAATTCGCTCGATGAGCAGATCTCGCGCGACGTGCTGCTGCATCGCCTGCCTGAGCTGCCGCCGCCGGATGTGATCGTCGTCGTCGTGGATGCGTCGAACCTGGAACGCAATCTTTATTACGCCACGCAAGTCGTCGAGCTGGGGCATCCCACCGTCATCGCGCTGAACATGATCGACGTGGCGGAGGTCAACGGCCAAAGCATCGACGCTCAAAAGCTTTCCGCCGCGCTGGGCGCGCCAGTCATTCCGATCATCGCGAGCGAAGGCGAAGGTGTTTCCGAACTGAAGCAAAAGATCGTCGCGATGGTTGAACGCGCGCCGGAGATGAAGCCGAAGTTGTTTTGCCAGTTGCCCGGACTTTTCCGGATCGAAGCGATGGCGCTGGCGAATTTGCTGGCGGAGACTTATGCTGAGCGCCGTTTGCAGGCGACGGCGGAGGCGCTGCTCCTCCTCTCGAACGAAAAGGCGCTTGCTTCGAGTTCGGCGCATTATCCGCAGAAGATTCAGGACGCCGTCGCGGCGGCGCGCCAACGGCTGGAGGCCCACCACATTGATTGGCGTGGCGCGCCGATCGAGTGGCGTTACGCGCGCGTCGCGGAAATCCAGGAGTCGGTGACGACGGAAGTCGCGCCGCCGGGCGAATCATTCAGCGACAAACTTGACCACGTCCTCACGCACAAAGTCTGGGGCATGATGATTTTCGTCGTCCTCATGGCGCTGATGTTCCAGAGCATTTTCACCTGGGCCAAGCTGCCGATGGATGGGCTGACGGCGATGGTGGACTGGTTCGGCGGGCAAGTGGCGGCCCAGATGCCGCCGGGCGATCTCAACAGCCTTCTGTCCAACGGCGTCATCAAAGGGGTCGGCGCCGTGATCGTTTTCCTGCCGCAGATTTGCCTGCTCTTCTTGTTCATCAGCCTGCTCGAAGACACCGGCTACATGGCGCGGGCTGCGTTTCTCATGGATCGGCTCATGAGCAAAGTCGGCCTCCACGGAAAAAGTTTTATCCCGATGCTCAGTTCATTCGCGTGCGCGATTCCCGGCATCATGGCCACGCGCACGATCGAAAGTCCGAAGGATCGTCTCGTCACGATCCTCGTCGCGCCCTTGATGAGCTGCTCGGCGAGGTTGCCGGTTTACGCGGTGCTCATCGCCGGCTGCATCCCCGACGTGCGCGTGCTGGGTTTTCTCAAACTCACCGGCCTGACAATGCTCGCCATGTATTCGCTCGGCATCCTAGTCGCGCTGCTCATGGCCTGGTTATTCAAAAAGACGTTGCTCCGAAGCGACACGCCGATGCTCATTATGGAACTGCCGCCATACAAACGGCCCGTGTTGCTCGTGACGCTGCGCCACATGTGGGATCGCTCAAAGCTGTTTCTGCGCCGCGCCGGCACGGTGATTTTGGGGATCAACATTCTGCTGTGGTTCCTCGAAACGTATCCGCGCGGCTCCGCGATTGAGCGGGAATTTACTACCCGCCGCGAGCAAATCGAGGCTCCAGCCAGCAGCGCCAGTCCGGCAATCAAGCAGGCCTTTCTGGAAAAACTCACCGCGCTGGACAAGGAAGAAGCCGGCGAAAAATTCCGCAGCAGCTTCGCCGGCTATCTGGGACGCGCCATTGAGCCGGTCATCGCGCCGCTGGGTTTCGATTGGAAGATGGGCATTGGGATCATTGCATCGTTCGCGGCGCGCGAGGTTTTTGTCAGCACGATGTCCACCGTTTACAACGTCGGCGATTATGACAAATCCGATACGGCGACGACGAACCTCGCGCAGATTCTCGCGCAACAAAAGCGTCCCGACGGCACGAAGATTTATACGCCGCTCGTCGCTGTCACGCTCATGGTTTTCTACGTTTTCGCGCTCCAATGCGTCAGCACTGTCGCGGTAGTTCGCCGCGAAACCAATTCCTGGAAGTGGCCATTCTTCCAATGGGCCTACATGGGCGCGCTGGCGTGGACGCTGGCGTTCGTCACTTATCACGGAGGTAAATTCCTTGGCTTCGGCTAGCCGGTCTCAAAATTTCTCCATTCCCGAACTTTCGCTTGGAGCACCGACATCTCGGAACTGCGATCATCCTGAACCTTCCAACCTGAAAATTGGAATTCCAAGTGACGTTCTTGACGAAGATGATCAACGACCGGCTCAAATAAGTTTGTCGGATCAGAAATTCGGCGGGTGTTATCTGGTGAAGACATGAGCGCAAACGACCAGGAACTCCTCCGCCGTTACGTCGAGCAACATCTCGACGAGGCTTTCACCGAACTGGTGCGGCGGCACTTGAACCTCGTCTGGGGTGCGGCCAGGCGCATCACGAACGACTCCGACCTTGCCCGCGACGTCGCCCAAGCTGTCTTCACCGACCTCGCGCGCAAAGCGTCGCGCCTGCCGTCCGGCACGGTGCTGCCTGGCTGGCTCTATCGTGCCGCCTGTCACGCGGCGGCCAACGCGGTGCGCGGTAATGCCCGCCGCGCCGAACGGGAGAAACAAGCTATGGAACTTCATGCTCTGCACGCCGGCGATTCCGTCGAGGCCCGGATGGCCGACGCGCTCCAACCGCTGCTCGACGAAGCCCTGGGCCAGCTCCCCGATGCCGATCGCGACGCCGTCGTGCTGCGCTACTTCGCCAGCAAGAGTCTCACGCAAGTGGGCGCTGCCCTTGGCGCAAGCGATGACGCGGCGCAAAAGCGGCTTGCCCGAGCGCTGGAAAAACTACGTGTTTATTTTCGTCGCCGTGGAGTGGGCGTGTCGGCGGGCGCGTTGACCGCCGCCTTTGGTGTCGCAAGCACGCAAATCGCCCCCGCTGGCCTCGCGGTTTCCGTGGCGGCTGCTTCTTTGGCGGCGGCGGGTGCTGCCGCCTCGTCCGTTGGAATTATTCAAACCCTCGCACTTATGAAAACAAAACTTGCCGTCAGTGCCGTCGCCCTGGCTGCTGTCGCAGCGCCGTGGGCGTACCAGCAAAAAACTGTCGCGCAATTGCGCGAACAAAATCAGGCGCTCCAACAACAGGTCGCCCAACTCAACACTCGCGTCGAAGACAATCTGGGCGTCGTGTCATCCACTGTCGAACCGGGCGAAGTGGAGCGCCTCCGCAAAGAGCATACCGAGTTGCTTCAGTTGCGCGGCGAAGTGGGACGCTTGCGTAAACAGATCGCGCTGCAAAGCAACGGCGCTCAACCGGCGTTGAACTCGGGGATAGTCAAAGACCAAGGCGCCGCAGAAAAGGCCGTGCTACTCGCCGCCGAATCGCAGCTTTCACGAGAAACCATTAGGGCGATGCAGCATCTGGGGATCGCAGCTCGCATATTTCAAACGGATAATCACGACACGTTCCCAACGAGTTTCGATGAGTTTAAAAAGTACTGGTCGGAGAATCTGCCTAGCGATTTCAAACTAGACCGGTTTGAATTCGTAAAACACGTCCGGCCCCTTTCGGAGATGAAGATGGATTGGCTTTTGTTTCGCGAGCGTGAGCCGCGATCCCGATTGGATGGCACTTGGGCGCGAGTTTACACGACAGCGGATGGTTCGGTCGTAGAAAGGATTTCTCCCGATGGCAATTTCGAGGGCTTTGAAAACGACTACCTTGCAATGGAAGAGGCCACCAAACCGGCCAAGGAGCGCTGACATGGTCGAAGTGATTTATTCACTTCTGCTACGGAATCGCCGCGCGCTTTAGCTAGTCTCCGAACAACTTCTTCAACTTCTCCCGGGCCGACGCCTCGCGTGAATTCGGTTCGCCATAGGCGACAAATTTCCGCCGGATGAAATCAAAGTATTCGCAGAAATTCCCGACCGCTTTTTCGGCTTCCGGCTCCGCCCGGCGGTCGCGACATTGATGCGCCGCGCGCACGTCGTAGCTGGTGCAGTTCAGGCAGACGCGCAGATCCGCGTTGCACCGATGGCACGACTCGCTGCGTCCCGGCAAGCCGGCGAGCGTCCATTCCCAACCGCATTTGTGACAATGTCTCGTCATGGCCGCAGCGTAGGAAAAATTGCATCGCGTGACAACTCTCCGAAGCGTTGGCCGGCACCGCAGCGGTTCCGGAGACGGAGGGTTTTCCTCGGCGTCAGGCTTTCTTGGAGTGGCGGATCGACGGCAGGATCACTTCCACTCCTTCGCGTGCCGCATCCACTTCGAGGCCGTTGCCAAGCCGCGCCGCCTGGAAGCGCGCGTGTTCAACCATGTGCGTGATCTTGGCGTCGTCGTTCAATGGATCGTGGTGAAAAAGGAAAAGCTTTTTCACTTTGGCGCGCACGGCCAGATCGACGGCGGCCTGGGTGCTGCCATGTCCCCAGCCCAAGTGGTTTTTGTATTCGACGTCGTCGTATTGCGCATCGAGAATCAACACCTCGGCATCGTGAAGAAACGCGGTCAACTTGCGCTCCTTCTCCTTCATGAAGCGCCGCGTGTCTCCCGTGCTGCCGCTTTGTGGATGATGCGCCGTGCGGCGTGGATGGAACGGCTCATTGTCGGGCACGTAGGCAATGGCACCGGCGCTGGTGTTCAAGCGATAGCCGACGCAAATCCCCGGATGATTCATGAAGGCGGCCTCGACATGCACGCGGCCAATGTCGAAGTTCAACTCCTTCAACTCCTCGATGCGGATGTGGCCCGGCATTTGCGACATGCCGACGGGAAAGTAGGGGCTTTCCATCTGGCTGGAGAGAGTGGCGCGCAGCCCCTCGCGCGAGCCTTCGTAGCCGAGAATGCGGATGTGATTTTTCGAATCATAAGCCGGCACAAAGAACGGAAAGCCCTGGATGTGATCCCAGTGCGTGTGCGAAATCAGCAGCGTCAATTTGATGGGATGCGCGCCAAATTCCTTTACCAGCGAAAGCCCCAGCGGGCGGATCCCGGAACCCGAATCGAGCACGATCAATTCATCGTCGGCCCGGACTTCAATGCACGAAGTGTTGCCGCCGTAGTGAACCGTTCCCGGACCCGGTGTGGGAATGGAACCGCGCACGCCCCAGAATTTGATTCTCGCGCCGGCTGAACTCACGCACTCCTCCGGCCGATCCTCCGGCAGGCTGGCGCCTTGTCCAGTCGCCGGAGGCGCGACCTGTGCCAGCATCCGCGCGAGCCGCGGCAGGCTCAACGGTTTGAGCAGATACTCGTTCGCTCCGGCGGCGAGGGCTTCGTGGCGATCCGATTCTTCCTTGCCGGTGATGACAATAATTTTGGTGTGGCCAAGACGCGGTTGCTGGCGAATGGCGCGGCAGACTTGAAAGCCGTTGCATCGCGGCATCAAGAGATCGCAAATCACGACATCGGGACGGTGGCGGTGGGCGAGCGTCAAACCGACGTCGCCGTCATCCGCCTGCAGCACCCGCCAGCCCGCGCCGGTCAGGAACTCCGCCAGCGTGCTGCGCGTGTCGGCTTCGTCTTCGATGAGCAGGACGCATTTCATAAGGGGTCTGCGGGAATGAATCGTCATTTTCCAAAAAAACACAAGCCCCACGTGAACGGACGTTCCCTCGCCAAAATCAGAATTGTCTTTGGCGCGTCCCGGCCTATCTTCTAGCGATGCGCTCGCGTTACTTCAGAATGCTGCTCCTTTGCCTGGGCTTTTCGACCGCCCATCTGCCCGCCGCCGGTGACGGAAGAATCGTCAAAGTTTTGACGCATTACCTCGACGAGCAAGGCCGGCACGCACTTTCGCCCAGCTTGTATGATCGCGACGCGTACCAGGCGTTGCTGCGCCGCAACCCCGAGAAACGCGCGGCACTCCGGTTCGACATCCAATGGAAGTCGGCGCGCCGCGCGAAGGAACTAAAGCTGCGGACTGAAGTGCGCGGCACTCTTTCGACCAGCCCGGTGCAACTGGAAACGCCCGTGAGCACCAAGCGCCGCTTCGCTC
This sequence comes from Verrucomicrobiota bacterium, assembly GCA_016195385.1. Taxonomy (GTDB): domain Bacteria; phylum Verrucomicrobiota; class Verrucomicrobiia; order Limisphaerales; family JACPZS01; genus JACPZS01. Next base: position 47,084 of record JACPZS010000161.1, on the reverse strand, counting down.
AATGGTCGGCCGTTAAATTGGAAGGCGAGCGCTACCGCGAGTTGGGCGAACCAGTCGCCTGGCGGGTCAGCTTGTGGGACGGCGCGCAAATCATCGCCGAGCAGAAATCTTTTCTTTGGTAAACCTCCTTCTACACATTTTCCAAAACCAAGTCTTGCACGCTCTTCTGACTCGATGAAAAAGCTCCTCGGATTTTTCCTTGCCTTATTGCCATTGGCCGCGTGGGCACAGCCGATCAAGTTTGGCCTTACCAATCTCGTGCCCGGCCGAGTGTTCGAATTCAGCATTCCGCTTTCTGCGCAAGCCAAAGGGGCGGCGAACCAGGCCGGAAATTCATTTGTGAACACCGCGCGCTTCGGCCTGGCCGTGCCCGCCGGGTTTGATTTGAAGAAGCCGTGGCAATTGCTAATCGTAAGCAGCCCGAGCGGAGGATCCCCCATTGCCGCGCTACGCGGCTACACAAACGTGGCACTGGCGGAGGGGTGGGTGTTGTTTGCCGCCGAAGGTCCGGCGCAAACGCAACCGAAGTACGATACGTTTGCCTGGCGCGGTGTCATGCTGGGGTCCGCGCTGGACACGCTCCATCGCAACTGGCCGGAGTCCGCGCGCTGGCCGGTGGCTTGCGCCGGTTTTTCCGGCGGGGCCAAAATGTCCGGCTCGCTCGGCGCGATCCTCGCCCGGCAGAATTACGAGTTGATCGGCATCTTCATGGGTGGATGCAATGAAGACCGGGCGACCTTCGGATTCAACACTCATCAGCCGGGCGAGGCGTTTCATCAGGTGCCCATCTTTCTGAGCAGCGGCGACACGGATCCCATCGCGACGCCGGAGCAGCACAAGACGGTGCGCGCGTCCATGGGTGAATCCGGCTTCATCAATGTGCGCCTCAGCACCTACGCTGGCGGGCATCAGTTGAACAACGAGGAGTTGCGCACGGCGTTGAACTGGTTTGTGGCACAAGCTGCGGGTGAAAAGAAAGCGCGCGAGGCACTTTCAAAAGTGCCCGGCACAAACTGAAGCGAGCCAGTCGCTCAAACCGTCTATTCGCGTCATCCCGAAATCGAGAGCGCAAACGTCGGGTTTGAATTCGGAAGTTCTTCGGATGATCGCCGCGTCCATTACCATGAGGACTCGGATGGGACGAGTGGTCGCCGAACTCAGAGTTGGAGCAATGACTGGACGGCGGCAAAGTTTTCCTGCGCCCGGATCATGAGTCGCGGGATGTCATCACCATTAACACCGAGTAAATCCAGCGCGTCGGCGCGGCCGCGTTGCGCGAAAGCCAGATGCCCGTAACCGTGGCCGAGGGAATAAGCGATCAGGTTGCCAAGATAAACGCAAGCGGCGACACGCTGGTGCTCCGGAGCGGAGCCAGGTTCGTGATGGAAGGTGACTGCCGTCACGAGATTGGGAGGAAATTTCCAGCGTGTCAGGAGACGGCCTCCTACTTCGGCGTGCGTGACACCGAGCAGTCGTTTTTCCGTTTCGACCAGCGCGGCCTGTTGCGCTTCGGTTTCTTCCACCAATTTCTTGTAAATGTGCTCGAGCGCCTGGGAGAGTATAATCTTGCCGATGTCGTGCAGCAACGCAGCAGTGAAGGCAGTGCTTTCGTTGTCGCCTAATTCCTTCGCCAGCGTCTGCGCCGCCACCGCAGTCGCCACCGAGTGTTTCCAAAGTTCGCCCTCGTCGATGCCGTAGCCGGTTTGTGATGGTTTCAACATGCGCGAAGAACTGACGAGGACGACCATGCGGTAAACCTGTTGAAATCCGATGCGCATGATGGCTTCACCGACATCATCCGCGGGAGCGGAACCTGAAAACAACGCGCTGTTGCAGGCTTGGAGGACGTTCGCGGTCAACGAAGGATCGTAGGTGATCAGTTTGACGACTTTTTCCGAATCCACATCCGGGTCGTTGAGCAAGGTCATCAACTGCGGCACCATCGGCGGCATGGGCGGAAGCTTTTTGACCTTGTTGATGTAACTGTCTAGCTCGTCCATAGGATCCTTTCGTTGGGTTGCCCGGAAATTTTGAGCCGTACTTCGCCGGTGGCGATGTTCAGATACATCGAACGGCTGACCAGCCCACCGACGTGCTCCGCTTGCACGCTCAGACCGTGCTGCTGGAGGACGCAAGCCAACGACTCATAATTTTTTCGGCCGATATTGAAAATCCCGCTCGTATCCAGTATCTGCGCGCCACCAGCCACACAGATCTGCACGCGCTTTTTGTCGGCCTTCAACTTATGAGCCGCATGCAACATCGCCGGCAGACCCGTGTCCGCAAACATCGCCGGTTGCAGGGCCGCTTTGACCGGATCAATCGAAGAATCCGGCAACATGATGTGCAGCAGGCCACCCACTTTGCTGACCGGATCGTAAAGTGAAACGCCGAGGCACGATCCGAGCGAATACGTGGCCAACTCGACGTTGGGGTTGGTGGAAACGGCGAGGTCGGCGATTCCAACCACCGATTTTTGCGTCAATCCAGCAAGACTAGGTAACGGCATGTCGAAGTTTGGGACTAAATTTGATGCGCGTGCAATGTGAGCGACAATTTCGGTTGCTTAACTCCGTCCCCTGAGTGTGGCCTTGCGTGTCGCGCTGTTAGAGGTTGGCTGCTGTCGCGCAGGTTGAGCTTAAAATCATCCGATCGATCCTTTTCATGTCGCTGCTTTCGTCGTCGCATACTTCTTTCAATCATTCTGACGCTTAGACACTGGCTGGCGGTTCACCCGCAAGAACACCGCCGAAACCAATCCGTGTGTACTTTTCACTATCGGCGCGCGAGCGGGCAAACTTGATGCACGCCGGCGACGATGGTTAAAGCACGGTCTCGCCGGCCGATATTCTCGGTTCGGTTTCTTTGGCAACGAGTGGTCTCATCGAGATTTCCGATAGCGCTGCGAGACGATCCTGTTTTAACAAGGGGGAAAATCTCGCCGCGTTGCCGGTGGATTTTGCCGGTCTCGCGTAGCGTGCGGGATCTCTTGGAAACTTCCCAACCAAACGTCCATCGCAGAATCATCAATGTTAACAAGCCTTCCGTCGCGCTAGGGTCGGTTTGCGATCGCCGTGGCATATCGCCTGCTTAACAGCATCGCAAAAGTTGAATTGTATGAAATTTGCCGAGTTAACCGAACCAGAATTGCTCGAAACTGAGCAGGACAATGTCATCCACCTGCCCCTCGGACTCTTGGGATTCGAGAAGATCAAGAAGTATGTTCTGCTGGCCGATCCGGAGGAAGCCCCGTTTCTCTGGCTGCAAGTCATGGACGATCCCAACCTGGCCTTCCTGGTGCTTTTCCCGCTCACGATCATCCCGGACTATCATCCCGACATCAGCGCGGAAGATGCGGAATTTCTCGGCCTCGAAGAGCCGGCGGACGCGCTCGTGTTCAACATCGTCACGCTGCGGCCGCAGGGCAAAGCGACCGTCAATTTGAAGGGGCCAATCGTGCTCAACCGACGAACTCTCATGGGCAAACAAGTCATCCCGGTCAACGCCGCCGAGTACTCATTGCAACATCCGCTTCCCGCTTGATTCATGACTCCGCAGCCTGCCCCTTATGCTAATCCTTTCCCGAAAAATTAACGAAAGCATCATCATCGATGGACGCATCAGCGTGAAAGTCGTGCGCGTCGATGGTGAGGTCGTCAAACTCGGCATCCAGGCACCCTTGGAAGTGCCCGTGCATCGCCACGAAGTTTACGAGGAGATCCAGCGGGCCAACCAGGAAGCTCTCACCCGCGGCCGGCCACCCGTGCCGAAACTGCCCGCGAAAACAATGTCGGCTGCCGACGCGGCTTCAAGACGACCGACCTTGGAGCCGTTTCTGTCCACCAAAGGAAGTTAGAATAACAACCAAAAAGGAAAGTTAAAGCAATATGGTCATCAACACCAACATCCAGGCCCAGGCCGCTGCCAGCAACCTGTCCGCCAGTCAAACCATGCTGGCCAAATCGCTCAATCGCTTGAGCTCCGGCTCCAAAATCGTCTCTCCATCGGATGATGCCGCCGGCCTTGCGGTCTCCATGCGCCTGGATGCGCAGATAAAACGTCTGGACGCCGCCAAATCCAACGTGGGCAATGCGACATCGTTCACGCAGACCCAGGACGGCTACCTCCAGAAGATTGGCAAAGCGCTCGACCGTATGAGCGAACTTTCCATCCTTTCGCAAGATGTCACCAAGTCCAATAGCGACCGTGCGCTTTATGACAGCGAATTCGCACAACTCGCCGCGTACATCACCAACGCCGCCGGCAAAGACTTCAATGGCGTCAGCCTCTTCTCGTCCGCGAGCCTCAACGTGACGATCGATTCCGAAGGCAATACCTTCAACATGGCCGGCGTGGATCTGAGCGTTGCCGCTTACACGACCACCACCAACACTCCGACCTCAAACATCGCCACCACCACTGCGGCCGCCACCGCGCTCACCAACGTCAAAGCCGCCATCACGCAACTCGCCCAGGATCGTGCGCTGCTCGGCGCGTTCCAAACGCGGCTTAACTACACCTCCGAGCAACTCGTGGTCACCAAAGAAAACCTTTCGGCCTCGACCTCCCGCATCAAGGATGTGGACATCGCCGAGGAAACCACCGAATACGCCCGCTACAACATCCTCGTCCAATCCGGCACGGCGATGCTCGCGCAAGCCAACCAGTTGCCCCAAAGCGTGCTACGACTGCTGCAATAAATATTCACTTGTGTCGCGCAACGCTGCGTCGATTCTAAAAAATTCACACCGCCCATCAACTCTGCTCACGCGTGATGAAAATCTAGCGGGCGAATTATCCAGGAGCCTCAACGCATGGTCGCGATCGAAATCAACCCCGCCCCCGCCCTCGCCGCAGCGGAAAAATTCTTCAATGGGCGTGATTTCGCCGGCGCCCGCGACTGCCTCCAGGAAGTGCTCCTCTCGGAACCGGCCACCGCTCCAGTGCTGGTCGCCCTCGGCTACACGCATTTCCAACTCGGCGACCTGACCTCGGCCCGCAGCCCTTTTGAACGCGCCGCTGAAATTGATCCGCAGCACGCGCCGGCCTTTGTGAATCTCGCGCTGGTGCTCGACCAGCTTGGCGAATTGGAACTCGCTGCCCATTACGCGCGTCAAGCCGCCCAACTCGAAACCGCCAACAGTGAGATCCTCCGTCTGTCCGCCCGGCTCCATTTCCGTTTGCAGCGCTTCGTCGAAGCTGCGCAAGCCTATCATAAAATTTTACTGGTTCAGCCGAATGATCTCGACGCGCTGCTGGAGCTGGGCACTTGCCTCTTCAAAGCCGGCGATCCGAACTCAGCTCGTGAAGCGTTTCAGTTAATTCTCCAGTCCGATCCCGGGCACGAAGCCGCGCGCGCGAATCTCGCCGTCGTGGAACGCACGCTCGCAGAGGCCGAGGCAGCGCGGGTTTCGCTGCGCGACGAACAGTATTCGCTCGCGGGCGTTTCAGAGGAAGCGGCGGCGTGGCTCAACCGCGGTTTCGCCGCCGTGACGATGAACGCTTGGCCGAACGCGCGGGATTGTTTTCAACAAGTGCTGCGGCGAATTCCCGCGAGCCATCCACTGGCGCGAGTGATTGCAGACAAGGTCGATCACTTTCAAAAACTCACGCAACCACCCACGGCCCAAAAAGTGGTGGGGCCGCGCGCCAAACTGCCGCTCATCACCGTCGAACTTTGCCAGCAGGAAGCTTACAGCCAGCCTTGGTTTCAACAAATGTGCCGCGACTTGAAACTCTCCGCCGAGCAGTTCAATCGCAAGTATTGGGAATACGGCTTCATCGTGCGCGCGTTGCGCGAGCGCGGTCTGCTGACGCCCGCATCCAAAGGACTCGGCTTCGGCACGGGTCGCGAACATCTCGTGGCTTATTTCGCGAAACATGGTTGTGAGATTCTGGCAACCGATCTGGATCACACAACCGCCGCGCAACGCGGTTGGGTTGACACGAACCAGCACAGCAGCAGCGTCCAAAATCTTTTTATCGAGGGCATCTGCGATTACGCGGAGTTCGCGCGACTCGTTCAGTTCCGCACGGTCGATATGAATCAGATCCCCGCCGACCTCATGGCCGGTCAGTTTGATTTCACCTGGTCCACCTGCTCCTTCGAGCACCTCGGCTCGATCGAACACGGCCGCGAATTTCTGCTCAATCAAATGCGCTGCTTAAAGCCGGGCGGCGTCGCCGTCCACACGACCGAATTCAATCTCTCCTCGAACGACGCCACACTCGAAAGCGGCGAAACCGTTCTCTATCGCCGGCGCGACATCGAGGAAATCGCCAGCGCCATCGCGGCGGAACACGGCATTGCCGTCAGTCGCATCGAACTTAACTTCGATCCCGGCAGTGGCCCGGTGGATCGTTACATCGATGTACCGCCCTACTCAACACACCCGCAGCTCAACCATCTAAAACTGCTGCTCGGAAATTTTGTCTGCACGTCGATCGGTTTGTTGTTTCAAAAACCCGTTTGAAATCATCCCATGAAAACCTCCTCACCAATCCCCACGCAACCCGCCCTGAAATTTTCCATCATCGGACTCGGCAAACTTGGCGCGAGCATGGCCGCCGCCATGGCCAGCCGCGGCTTCCACGTCATCGGCGTTGATGTCAATCAACGCGCCGTGGACCAACTCGCCGCCGGCCACGCGCCCGTCCAGGAAACCAATCTCGAAGAAATGGTCGCCGCGAACAAGGAGCGCATTCGCGCCACACGCAGCCATGAAGAGGCCGTGCTCGGTTCTGACGTGACGTTCGTCATCGTGCCGACGCCGAGCGATGATCGCGGCGCGTTCTCGCTCCAGTACGCCTCGTGGGCATTCAAGGAACTCGGCCGCGCGCTCGCGAAGAAAAAAGATTATCACACCATCGTGCTCACGAGCACCGTGCTGCCCGGCTCGATGCGCTACGGCCTGCTGCCGATTCTCGAACAGGAATCCGGCAAGCAGTGCGGACGCGACTTTGGTCTGTGTTACAGCCCCGAATTCATCGCGCTCGGCAGTGTCATTCGCGATTTTTTGAACCCCGACTTCACGCTCATCGGCGAATTCGACGAACGTTGCGGCGGCATTTTGGAAAAAGCGTATTCGCAAATCATGCTGAACAATGCTCCGTGCAAACGCATGAGTTTGGAAAACGCCGAGCTGACGAAAATTTCCGTCAACGCCTTCGTCACCACAAAAATCACTTTCGCCAACATGCTCGCCGATTTGTGCGAACGCATTCCTGGCGGCAACGTCGATGTTGTCACCGCCGCCGTCGGCGCGGACAAGCGGGTCGGTGCGAAATATCTCAAGGGCGCGCTCGGCTTTGGCGGCCCGTGTTTCCCGCGCGACAATGTCGCCCTCGGCTTTCTCGCCCGCGCGCTCGGCACCAGCGCGGACATTTCGGAAACCACCGACCGCTCGAATCGCTCGCTGCCCGAGCGCATCGTCAAGCATCTCAAGCCTTACGTGAGACGCGGCACGACGGTCGCCATTCTGGGCCTCGCCTACAAACCGCACTCGCACATCATCGAGGAATCGCAGTCGATTGAAATCGCCTGGCAGTTGTTCAAGCACGGCGCGCGCGTAGTCGCGTTCGACCCGCTCGCCCGCGACGCGGCGCACACTGAATTCCGCGGCCAGATCTTGATGCTCGACAGTCTGGCGGATTGTCTCGCGCAGGCGGAAGTGGTTTTGATCACGACGCCCGATCCGGCGTTTCAAAATTTGAAGGCAGCTGACTTTCCGCGCCTTGAACGCTCCATCACCGTCGTCGATTTCTGGCGCGTTTTGGAAAAGGAACTGCGCGGTCAGGAGCACATCAACTACGTCCCCATCGGTTGCAGTGTGGCCGACGCGGACAACGCGCTCCGGCTCATCGAACTATGGAATCCCGGTCTGCACACACCGCGCATTTTGGAGAAACCGGATCCGAAATTGCCCGCCGCAAACGTGGCTCCGGCTGATTTCGCCGAAAGAAAATCTCCGCTCAAAGTCCGCAAACGATCCGCCGCCGACCGCCATCGCATCATTGAATTCACCAGCAATGGCAACTGACCAACACGCCAAATTTGTTTTCCGAAACTGATCATGCCGCTCCGCCTCGCCCTCGCCCAAATCAACACGACGGTCGGCGACCTCGCCGGGAACCGGGCGAAGATCATCGCCCGCCTGAACGACGCGCGCGCGGCGGGGGTTGACCTCGTGGTGTTCCCCGAACTCGCCATCACCGGTTATCCGCCGGAAGATCTTTTGTTGAAGCCGGACTTCGTTCGCGCCGCTTCGCAGTCGCTCAACGAAATTGTCTCCGCCACGCGCGGACTCACGGCGATCATCGGTTGCGTTCACGTCGAAGACGATCTTTTCAACGCTGCCGCCATCGCGCACGACGGCCAGCTTGTTGGGCTTTACAAAAAGCAATTCCTCCCGAACTACGGTGTGTTCGACGAGAATCGCTACTTCGGCGCCGGCCAGCAGAAACAAGTTTTCTCCCGCAACGGCTCGGTGTTCGGCGTCAGCGTTTGTGAAGACATCTGGTATCCGAACGGTCCGTACGAAGGCCAGGCCGCCCTCGGCGGCGCGGAATTACTCATCAATCTTTCGGCTTCGCCCTATCATCTCGGCAAAGGTGTGACGCGCGAACGCATGATCGCCGCGCGTGCCTCGGACAACACGGCTTTCGTCGCGTACTGCAATCTCGTCGGCGGACAGGACGAATTGATCTTCGACGGCCAAAGTTTGATCTGCGGTCCGCAAGGCGAACTCCTCGCGCGCGGAAAACAATTCGAGGAAGATTTCATCATCGCGGATTTGGATTTTCGCCAGGTCTTTCGTGCCCGCCTTTCCGATCCGCGCCGCCGCAAGCGCACGAGTGCCGCCGTGGCGGACTACGAAAAAATCTCGCTCCGTGCGCTGCCGACTCCCGCGAAAGCGCGCTCGACAACTTCGATCGCCACACCCCTCGAACGCGTCGCCGAAGTTTACCAGGCGCTCGTCCTCGGCACGCGCGATTACGTTCACAAGAATGGCTTTCAAAAAGTGGTGCTCGGTTTGTCGGGCGGCATTGATTCGGCGCTGACCGCCGCCATCGCCGCCGACGCGCTCGGTGCGAACAACGTCACCGGCGTCGCGATGCCCACGCGCTATTCGTCGTCGCACAGCCTCGAAGACGCCGAGCAACTCGCCGGCAGCCTCGGCATCGAATTTCTTAAAGTGCCGATCGACAAAACTTTTCAGAGCTTCCTCGATTTGCTCAAGCCGGTGTTCGGCGCGCGGCCAACCGACTTGACGGAAGAAAATCTTCAGCCACGCGTGCGGGGCACGATTCTGATGGCGCTTTCAAACAAGTTTGGCTCGCTCGTGTTGACGACGAGCAACAAGAGCGAGTCCGCCGTCGGCTACTCGACGCTTTACGGCGACACGGCCGGCGGCTTCGCGGTCATCAAGGACGTGCCGAAACTTCTCGTTTACGAACTGAGCCGTTATCGCAATTCAATCGCCGGCCGCGAAATCATTCCGGCGCGCACGATCGAGAAACCGCCGTCGGCCGAATTGCGGCCGGATCAAAAAGATTCTGATTCGTTGCCCGAGTACGACGTGCTCGATCCGATTCTGTGCGATTACGTGGAGGCCAATCGCGGCTTCGAGGAAATCGTCGCGCGCTGCGGCGATCCGGACAGCGTACGTCGCGTCATTCGGCTCGTGGATCGCAACGAATACAAACGCCGCCAAAGCCCGCCCGGCGTGAAGATCACTTCGCGCGCCTTCGGCAAGGACTGGCGTCTGCCCATCACCAACCGCTACCAAAGCGCCTTCGAGTAACTCGCATGAAAACCGTCCGCCCTTCGCCCGCCCGCATCCTTTCCCGCCGCGAAACGCGCATTTCACCGTGGGTCCGGCTGATTGAAAAAGAAGTCGAATTTGCCCCCGGCCAACCGCCGGAGGTTTACCATTTTCTCGCGCCGCGCGACTACATCACGATCCTGGCACGCACGCCGGGCGGTTTGTTCCCGGTGGTCCGCCAGTTTCGGCCAGCAATTGAAGCCTGCACTTGGGAACTGCCGGCCGGCTTGCTCGAAGCCAATGAAGACCCGGAACAAACCTGTCGCCGCGAATTGCGCGAGGAGACCGGCCTCGAAGTGAAGTCGCTCACGCACCTCGGCTCGTTTTTCGCCGACACGGGCCGGCTGGAAAACAAGCAACACGCGTTCTTCGTCGAAACCGGCGAACCGAATGCGGCATTTATTCACGAACCAGGCATGGATCTCGAATTCGTCACCTTCGATCAACTCAAGAATCTCGTCCGCTCGGGCGCGTTCGGTCTTCAGCTCCACATCGGCGTCTTGTTTCTGTACGAATTGCGGATCAGCGGACTGGAACAACTGACGCCACGGACAACCTCCCAGGCCGCATGAACTTCAACTCGTCTTCCGCAGCCAATCAATTCTCGACCGACATTTGCATTGTCGGCGGATTAGGCCACGTCGGTTTGCCGCTGGGGCTGGCTTTCGCCGAAAGCGGCGCGCGCGTCACTTTGTTCGACACGAACACAGAAGCCCTGGCGCATGTTCGCCAGAGGAAGATGCCATTCGTCGAATACGCCGCGGAACCGATTCTCCAAGCGGTGCTCGGGCGCAATTTGGAATTGACTGCGGATGTGTGCGACGTTGCGAAAGCGCGCCATATCATCATCGCCGTCGGCACGCCGGTGGACGAATACCTTAATCCGAAGCTCAAGGCGTTGCTCGATTTGTTCGCGCTCCTACGGCCGCACCTTTCGCCCGCGCAGACGCTGATCATTCGTAGTACCGTTTTCCCGCGCACCTGTCGCGCCGTTCACGACGCGTTGAGCCGGGACGGCAGCGGGCCGTGGCGGATCGCGTACTGTCCGGAACGCATCGCGCAGGGACACGCGATTCGCGAACTCAAGGAGTTACCCCAGCTCGCCGCCGGCCTCACCGATGCGGCGCAGCGCGACGCCATGCAACTCTTCTCCCGGATTGCGCCGCGCGTCATTCCCGTCTCCATCGAGGAGGCAGAGTTGGCGAAACTTTTTTCCAACGCGTGGCGCTACATCCAGTTCGCCGCCGCAAATCAATTTTACATGATGGCCCAAGGCTTCGGCGTGGATTTCAATCACGTCCGCGAAGCGATGATCCAAGGCTACGGCCGCGCGGCAAGCCTGCCGGCCGCAGGCTTTGCCGCCGGGCCGTGTCTGCTCAAGGACACGATGCAACTCTCCGCGTTCAACAACTACAATTTCGCGCTCGGCCAGGCGGCCATGATGGTGAATGAAGGGCTGCCTAATTTTATCGTCGAGCAGTTGCGCCAGAAGCGTGATCTGGCGCACACGCGAGTGGGAATCCTCGGCATGGCCTTCAAGGCGGACATCGACGACACGCGCGATTCGCTCTCCTACAAGCTCGGCAAGATTCTGCGATTCCACGGCGCGCAGGTGTCCTACTCCGACGAATTCGCGCAGGATCCGACGTTTGTCAGCAAGGAGGAACTTCTTTCAACCAGCGATGTCGTCATCGTCGGCGCGCCGCACAGCGCTTACAAAAAGCTTTTTGTTCCGAGCGACACCGAGTTGGTGGATGTGTGGGGAGTAATACCGCGGCAAACAGTGAAAGAGAAAGAGGTTCACGAGCGACTAGCCCAGGTCGCGTGACGCGCCCGCATGAACCCACTTCCTTACTCTTGCGTACTGCTCACCTCGGACCACGAGCACCTGGCCAACTCGGCCGAGGAATTCGCGCGGAGCGCCTTCGAAGTCCGGTTCATCGGCCGGCAGGGACGCGGTCAAAAATCACTGCCTCCCGAGTTGGATCAAATGCTTTCCCGGCAACCGATCGATTTTCTTTTCAATTTTCTCTCCCCGGTGATCCTGCCGGAAGCACTGCTCGCGAAGGTGACGCGCGCCGCGATCAATTTTCATCCGGCACCTCCCGAATGGCCCGGCATTGGCTCCGCCAGTTTCGCGCTTTTCGAGAATGCCTCTGACTTCGGCGTGACGGCTCACATAATGACAGGTCAAGTGGACGCCGGCCCGATCCTCCGCGTGCTTCGTTTTCCCATCCTGCGTGCGGAGACCTGCGAGCAGCTCTTTAACCGCAGCCTGAATTACTCGTTGATGCAGTTCTACGAAGTGCTCGCCAGCGTCGCGAGCAGCGGGCTTGTCGAACCCTCCGGCGACTCCTGGCGGCGCAAAGCAATCACGCGGAAAGAGTTTGAAAAATGGATGACGCTCTCGCCGAACGATTCGCCGGAGCTTATCGCCCGAAAGGAACGCGCCGTTCGTCACAGCCGATTCCCCGGCCCATTCATGGAGGTCGCCGGTCTGCGCTTTGAACTGCCATCACGAAAAGACGCATGAACAAACCCATTCCCTGGTGGTCACCGCAACTTGCCGGCACGGAGCAACACCTGATCGCAGAAGTGCTCGCGAGCAATTATCTCAATGACGGCGAAGTTACATCACGCTTCGAGTGCGAAGTCGCTGCGTTGGTCGGAGCGAAACACGCCGTCGCCGTCACGAGCGGAACCACTGCACTGTTCCTCGCACTGGCTGCGCTGGGCGTCGGCCCGGGCGATGAAGTGATCGTGCCGGACATCACGTTCATTGCTACGGCCAATGCGGTGAAGCTTGCGGGCGCCACCCCGGTGCTCGTTGATGTGGACCCGCTCACGCTCAACATCTGCCCGCGGCAGATCGCCGAAGCGATCACCCCGCGCACCAAAGCCATCATGCCGGTGCATGTCAGTGGACGCGCCGCCGACCTGCCCGCGATCCGACGCGTGGCCGAAGCGCACAATCTCTTCGTCGTCGAAGATGCCGCCGAGGCGCTGCTCTCGCGTCTAGACGGAAAATGTCTTGGAACCATCGGCGCGGCCGGTTGCCTCTCCTTCTCGCCGAACAAAACGATCACCACCGGCCAGGGCGGAATGGTGCTAACGAATGACGATGCGCTGCACACGCGATTGCGTGAGTTGAAGGATCACGGCCGTCGCGGACGCGGCACGGGCGGCGATGACGTGCATCACGCTGTCGGCTTCAATTTCAAACTCACCAACCTACAGGCGGCTGTGGGGCTGGCGCAGCTTGACGCGTTGCCGGAACGAATCGAGCGCCAGAAGAAAATCTTTTCGATCTACGCCGTGGAATTGGCCGACTGCGAACCAATCACATTGCCAGGCTTCGATCTCGCCGCCGGCGAAGTGCCGCAATGGACGGATGCGCTGGTGGAAGACCGCGACGCGCTGGTCGAGTTTTTGGAAGCGCGCCAGATTTTCTGCCGCCGTTTCTGGTTCCCTTTGCACACGCAGACGCCGTATCGAGCAACCAACGATCGTTTTCCGAACAGCACCCGGCTGGGACCGAACGCGCTCTGGTTGCCGTCAGCGTTTACGCTGACTGATGGGGATGTGCTCACGGTTTGCCGCGCGGTAGTCGAATGGGCCGCGCAACCATCCCGATCAGACAGTGGAGCGAAAGCGCATCGCACCATGACGCCATTGCCCAAGCGCGCCATCGCGAAGATCGCCGCATGAGCGCAAAAAATTATCTTGTCACCGGCGGCACTGGCTTCATCGGCAGCGCGGTCGTCCAACGTCTGCTTCGCGACGGTCATCGCGTGCGGGTGCTCGACAACGATTCGCGCGGCAGCGCCGATCGGCTGCGAGACGTGATGAGTGAACTTGAGTTTGTTCGCGCTGACATCCGCGACGCGGAAACCGTGCGCCGCGCTTGTCACGGCGTGGAGAGCGTCATCCACCTGGCTTATGTCAATGGCACGGAATTTTTTTACACGAAGCCGGATTTGATTCTCGACGTCGCGGTGACGGGAATGATGAACGTGCTAAATGGCTGCCGGGCTGCTAGTGTGCGTGAACTGGCGCTGGCGTCCAGCTCCGAGGTTTATCAAACACCGCCCACGGTTCCGACGGACGAATCCGCGCCGCTCTCGGTCCCGGATCCGCTGAACCCGCGCTATTCGTATGGCGGCGGAAAAATCATCAGCGAACTTCTTGCGATCAACTACGGCCGCGTTCACTTCGATCGCGTGGTGATTTTTCGTCCACACAATGTCTATGGGCCAAACATGGGCTGGGAGCACGTCCTGCCGCAATTCGTCCTGCGGCTGAAGGAACTTTGCACGGCTTCGTCGGGCACGATCCATTTTCCGATTCAAGGCACCGGCTCCGAGACGCGCGCGTTCACGCACATCGACGATTTCACGGACGGGCTTGCCTTCCTGCTCGATCGCGGTGAGCACCTGAACATCTATCATGTGGGTTCGGACGAAGAGACGAGCGTGGCCGAAGCCGCCCGCGAAGTGGCCCGCTACTTCGGACGCGCCATCGAGATACAGCCTGGCCCGCTCCAGCCCGGCAGCACGCTGCGCCGTTGTCCTGACATCACGAAACTCCGCCGGCTTGGTTTTGCGCCGCGCGTCGCGTTCCGCGCTGGTTTGCCCGGCGTGGCGCGCTGGTACGATGAGCATGCGCATCTCCGTCCGCAGGCTTCGTCTGCGCCGCCCATTTCTCGAGCTGCCTGATGAAATCACTCACTCCAATTATCTTCCCATGAAAACACCTCTTACTCTTGGCACCGGTTCCAGCGCGGTGGTGAAATCCTGCCAGGTCTGCAAATCACCGGGCTTGGAAAACGTCCTCTTCCTCGGCTATCTGCCGCCGGTCAATACGATGCCGGCGATCGGCTCGACACCGCACGAGCAACCGGGTTATCCGGCGCAGCTTTTGCGCTGCCCGTGCTGCCAGTTGATTCAGCTCGGCTTGATTGTCGATCCGCGCGTTTTGTTCCCGCCCGAATATCCCTACACGAGCGGCACCACCAAAATTCTCCGCGAAAATTTCGCCGAGCTTTACCGCGAATGCCGCTCGCTCCTGCCGCTGAAGCCCGACGATCTCGTCGTGGATATCGGCGCGAATGACGGCACGCTATTGAGCAACTTCGCCCCACACCACCGCGTCCAGGGCATCGAGCCAGCCAACGTCGGCAACCTCGCCAATCAGCGTGACATTCCAACGCTCATCTCTTTTTTTAACGCAGAGGCGGCCACCAAAGTTCGCGCCGAGAAAGGCGCGGCCAAAATCATTACGGCCACGAATGTTTTTGCCCACATCGAAGATGTCCACGCCGTGGTGGACAATCTGACTTCGTTGCTCGCGCCGGACGGCGTGTTCGTCTCCGAGTCGCATTACGTTCACTCGCTCGTCGAGACGCTCCAATACGACACGATCTACCACGAGCATCTGCGCTATTACTCGCTGCACAGCCTCAAGTATCTGCTCGAAATGCACGGGCTGACGGTGTTTCACGCGAAACGCATTCCGACACACGGCGGCTCGATCCGCGTCTATGCCGCGCGGCCCGGCCAATATCCGGCGCAGGCCAGCGTCGCCGCGATGCTGCTGGAGGAAAAACGCTCGGCGCTGAATGGAGCCAGGCTGGCGGAGTTCAAACGCCAAGTCGCGCTTTCCAAAATGCAGTTGCAGTCGCTCGCGCTCGACATCAAGCAACGCGGCGGCCGCATCTACGGCATCGGCGCGCCGTCGCGCGCCAGCACGCTCATCAATTACGTCGGACTCGACGACGCGATCCTCGGTTGCGTCCTGGAAGTCGGCGGTTCGCACAAAGTCGGCAAATACATTCCCGGCACGTTGATTCCCGTGCTGGAGGAAAGCCGGTTGTTCGCGGACCAGCCGGAATACGCGTTGCTGCTTTCGTGGCACATCGCCGACGAACTCATTCCGAAGTTGAAACAAAAAGGTTTTCGCGGCGACTTCATCGTGCCGCTGCCGACGCCGCGAATCATCAAGGCGGATTCATCAACCACTAACTAGATCAAATCACGCTATGTCCTCGACTCCACTTATCTCCCTGATTCTTTGCGTCAAAAACGGGATGCCCTATTTGCCACAAGCAATCGAATCCGTCCGGGCGCAAACCTTTCGCGACTTTGAACTGATCGTTCAGGACGCGCGTTCTACCGATGGCTCGCTCGAATATCTACGGAGCCTCTGCGATTTGCCGGCCATCGAAATCGTGTCCGAGCCGGACGGCGGCATCGGCGACGCCTACAATCGCGCGGTGCGCCGCTGCCAGGGCGCGCTCATCGGCACCATCGACGCGGATAATTTGCTCGAACCGGACGCGCTGGCAAAAACGGCGGCGCAATTCCAAGCCCACCCCGATTGGGCGGCGTTCTACGGCGTGTCGCACATGATCGACGAGCACCGAAAAATCACCAGCACGTGGACGCCGCCCGAATTTGAGCTGGCGGGTCTGCGGCGTTGCGAAGTGGTTCCACCCTTTTCGGTTTCGTTTTTCGCGCGTGCGGTTTGTGGCGATGAACTGCGCTTCGACGAAACGTTGAAGACCTGCGCGGATTTCGATCTCTGGCTGCGTTTGAGCCATCTGCCGATCCATCTCGTTCAGGATCTCTTTGGCAGCACGCGCATCAGCGAGCACAGCATGAGTTGCCGCGCCGCGACGTACGAACAGTTCTGCCAGGACAAGATCACCGCGTTAGGCCGCCATTTGACGCGCGCCGGCGTGGGCATCGACCACGAGATTTATCGCGAGGCCGTGGGGGGAATTTACGCCTGGGCGGCGGAATCTTTGCTGCGCATCGAGGGACAGTCGGCCGAGTTTGAACGGCTGTTCAACCTGGCGGAAAGTCTCGCGCCCTCGGCCAAGCCGCTGGAAAGCGTGCGCCAAAGGATTTCCGCGAAAACGGAAGCTCGTGATCCAACCAGCGATCCCGCGCCAAAAGCAGCCGCTGATTTACCGACGGACGCAGGTCCAACGAACGATTCAGCCAGTTCGTTCGAGGTGTTGAGCCAGCGCATCGGGCGCATGCTCGGCCGAGCCGAGCCGGTTTCGGAAGCCGACCTCGTGGCGGCCATGAACACGTTGAACGAAATCGTAACCGCCGAGGATCCACTTGCCCACATTCGCGACCGCATCGCGCAATTTCCCCCCGCCACGGTGCCGCTGATTGCGCAACATCTGCAAGCGGCGTGGATGGAGGAAAACCATGTGCTCGCGGAGGCGCTGGAAACCATTTACGGCCGCTGCACCGCTCACGCCGCCTGAATCCCAACTTAGCTCACCATGAACTCGCAAACTCCTTTCACAAAACACGTCCTCGCCCAAGGCTGCCTGAGCGCCGAGGAATTTTTCCTGCTCGATGTCGGCGCGAGCGGCGGCATCCAGCCACATTGGAATGTTTTCCAGCCCTACCTGAAAGCCACGGGCTTTGATCCGCTCGTCACCGAGGTTGAGCGGCTCAATCGCATCGAGACGAATCCACGCGTGCGCTACGAGGACGGCTTCGTCGGCTCCGGAATGCCAACGCAGCCCCTGGACAAAATCGCCGCCCGCAACAATGGCTCGTTCCAGCGCACGAGCGCGGTGCGTGCCACCGGCTTGATGAACCTGAATTATCAGCAGCAGGTGTTCAATTCCGGCGCGGAAATGGTGTGGTCGAAGAAACAGCTCACCGTGGATGGATGGCTGCCCGAATCGAATCGCCGTGCCGTCGATTTCATCAAGATTGATACCGATGGTTCTGATTATCCGGTGCTTGTCGGCGCGCGCCAGACGCTCGCCGCCGGCGGCGTCCTCGGCCTCACGGTCGAGTGCCCATTCCTCGGCCCGATTGATGACGAAGCGAATTTGTTCGGCAACATCGATCGTCTGCTCCGTAACCAAGGTTTCACCTTGTTCAATCTCGATGTCTATCGCTACAGCCGCGCGGATCTGCCGCGTCCGTTTCTCTACGACATTCCCGCGCAAACGACGCACGGTGCCGTGCAATGGGGCGAGGCGTTGTATTTCCAGGATCTCGGCGACGCGGATTTTGAGCGCATGTGGCCCCGCGAATTTTCCCCGATCAAAAAGCTCAAGCTCGCCTGCCTCTTTGAAATTTTTGATTTGCCGGACTGCGCGATTGAGCTGCTGAAAAAATTCCGCAGCGAATTGGCGCCGCTCATTGATTTCGATTACTGCCTCGACGCGCTCACGCCGGAACTCGCGGGGGAAAAGCTTTCGTACCAACACTACAACAAGGTTTTCGACGCTGCCATCAAGGAAGGGAAACTATTTCATTTCGGACGGGAAAGGCTCGCGTCCACGCAGCCGTCTTTCGCATCGCCCGCACCGGCAGAAGCGAATCCTGAGATGCTGCGCCTGCGTCATACGCTTGGCCGGATGCTCAACCGGCCGGAGCCGGTTTCTGAATCCGAGGTGGAGAACGCCACGGCAGCGCTCAACGCGCTCTTCGCGTCCCGCGACATTTCCGCCGAGATCCAAAAGCACGGCACGCGCGGTCAACCGGCGCTGGTGCCCATGCTCCTCTACCACCTGGCTTCGGCGCGGCGGGAACGCAACGAGGAACTGGCCGAAGTTTTGGAAATCATTTACAGCCGCCTCGCCGCCCCGGCGCGGCTCGCAACTCATCGCGAGGACAATCTGGCCACGGCGTCGGCCGCATGAATTGAAGCCAATTCGGAAAAATCTTTATGATTTCTGTCATCCTTTACGGCCGCAACGATTCGTACGGCTACAACCTCCACAAGCGCGCGGCGCTCAGTTTCAACTGCATTGCGGAAGTGCTCACGCATCCGGATGATGAGATCATTTTTGTCGATTGCAACACGCCGGATGACCTGCCGACGTTTCCCGAGTCGATCCGCGACACGCTGACCGAGCGCGCCAAGAAATTGCTTCGCATTCTCCGCTTCCGTCCCGCGTCGTACGAGAAGGGCAAGAACGGCACGAAGATGAAAGTGCTCGAACCGCTGTGCCGCAACGTGGCCATGCGCCGTTCGAATCCGAAGAACCGCTGGATTCTCAACACGAACACCGACATCGTGTTCGTGCCTGTCAAGCCCGGTCAGTCGCTTTCGGAAATCGTCGCCAAATTACCTGATTGTCTCTATGAACTGCCGCGTTTCGAGATGCCCGAAATTTTGTGGGAATCCACAGATCGGCTGAAGCCGCAGGAAACCATCGAACAATTCAAGCACTGGGGCCGCCGGCTGCACCTCAACGAATGCGTGATCGGCAATCCGGAAAATGTTTTCGACGGCCCCGGCGATTTCCAACTCGCGCCGCGCCAGCAGATGTTCGCCATCCACGGCATGAACGAGCAGATGGTGCTCGGCTGGCACGTGGACAGCAATCTTTGCCGCCGGCTGTTTCTCTTGAACGGCAAAACTTCTTCGCTGCTCGACCATTATCATTCGTATCACTGCGATCACACGCGCGTGAACACGATGATGCACACCGCCGAAGGCGGCACCGCCAACGACTGGCGCCATTTCGTCAACGACGTTCACACGCCGTACATTCCCCAACAGGCCGAAACCTGGGGCATGCCGCACGAACCCGTCGAAGAAATTCGACTGACCGCCGAACACGAAAATCGTTACCTCCGCGTGCTCGAGCAAATGCTGCCTGGCCTCGACGCGCCCATGCTCCACAACGCGCTCGTCGGCGAAGCCTACAATCACGGCCTGCTCTACGACATCCAGCATGCGCTGCCGTACATCACGGATCATCTCAGTCAGATTCCCGCGACGGCGGACATCGGTTACGTGGGCGGCAACGCCGGGTTCATCAAACTTATCACCGAGTTCCGCAAGAACTTCGGCCACACAGGGAAAACTCTTTTCGATCCCGAAGCCATGTCTGCCGGTGACGGGCGCGGGCCGTTGCCGCAGGAATGTGTCGCGACCGAGGTGGGGCAACTTTATGAGCGTTCATTCGTGGTGTGCCTGGATCTTTGGATGGGTAATTTTCCGGTGACGAAAAATCGCGCGGGCTACACCGTGCCGAAACCTTCACCGGAAGGCGGACGCTTTGCCGCGTTGATGATGAAACGGCTGCACACGTTCGCGCGCCGCGAGAAGCAGCGCTTCGACGCGAATCCGCATCACACGAAAAAATTTCTGTTCTTCGGCACGCAAAACACCTGGTTCGAGGACGCGACGACGCAACTCTTCGGCATCATCCTCACGCCGTTCAGCTCGTACGTCCGCCACGGCTACGTGCGCAAGGATGCCTTCGCCAAACCTTTCCGCGCCGTGCCCGGCGAGCATCTGCTGGTCGGCGATACGCTCCAACAGAAAACCGCGTGGCTGGCCGCGCAGTCGCGGCGACCGTTGACGGATTTGCAATTTCGCATCGCGGACATGCGTGTGGATAAGGCGCTCACCGCCCTCGCGCAAGGGACGCCGCTCGAATCGACGGGCGACTTGGTCGTGCCAGCGATGATCGAGTTCCGCATCCTGCTCGCTGAGGTGAACGGACTGCTGGATGAAGCCACGCAGCTTCGTCTCCTCCAGTCGCAGTTGCAAACTGCGCCAGCGTCCAGCGCGCCTGCCGCTTCCGCGCGTCCCGCCAAACGTTCCTCCATTGGCAAGCCAATCATCGCCGTGGATGGCCAGACGTTTTATTGCGGGGATTCGATGGCTCGCGGCGTCGGCCACTACGCGTTTCATCATCTGCAAAAATGCGCCGAGTTGAAGCCGGACTGGGAATTTTGGATTCTCGGCGATCCGGCGGGAACGAGTGAAGCGATTTCACGGCTGCTCAAACTGCCGAACGTGCGCGTCAAGTCACTTGCGGAAGTCAAAGTGGCGGACGTGGCGCTGTATCACATCCCCGACCCGCTGACGCTCGCGCCGGGATTCGACTCGCCAATGCAACGGTTGTCGGGAGTTGAAACAACTTCGATTTTTTATGACGTCACGCCGTTGCGTTTTTACATCGATAGCTGGAAAAAGCCGGCCCAGCACGCTTACCTTGAACGGTTGGCACAACTGGCCGCGCGCGCCCCGCGCCTGCTGGCAATTTCCGAATGCACGCGCCAGGAAGTGATCAATTGCGGACTCCTCGGCGCTGACCGCGTGCATACGATCATGGCCGGGTTGAATCGTGCCGAAACGCAGCCGCAGATTTCCCCGGCAGTGATCCGCGACATCCGCAAAAAATACGGCGTCACGCAGCCGTTTTTCCTGCATGTCGGCTCGCTCGATCCGCACAAAAATTTCACCGCCGTAATTCAAGCGATGGGCGCCATGCGCGGCGCCGCGCGCGCGCAACTCGTCGTCGTCGGACAGAAAGAACATTTCCTCAAGCAAATCGCCGAGCATTGCGAGCAGATGAAAATGCGCGACATCATTTTCACCGGCTTCATCCCACGCGCCGATCTCGAAGTGCTCTACCGCGATGCCGTCGCATTGCTCTTCCTCTCCATGTGGGAAGGTTTTGGTTTTCCCGTGTTGGAGGCGATGGCGCAGGATTGTCCAGTCATCACCACGGGCGTCTCGTCCATTCCCGAGGTCGCGGGCGACGCCGCGTTGATGTTCCGGCCGAACGACGTCGCCGCCATCGGCCGCGCGATGGTCGAACTGCTGAAGAACCCCAGACAGCGCGACGCGATGCGCGTGAAAGGGCGCGCGCAGGCCGCGAAATTTTCCTGGGAAAACACCGCGCGCGCCTCCATCGCGGTGTGGGAAGAAATGCTGGGCCTGACATCGCAGCCAACGAGGGTCACGGTTCCGGGCAATTTTCCGTCACCGATATTGCAAATCAAACCCACGCCGCCGCAGTCGCCTGTCACAACCACGCTACAACCGCTAGAAGTTGCGCATCGCGACGTCGTCTGGTTCGCGCCGTGGCAAAATCCCAGTGGCTATTGCAGCGAAGCATTTTCGCTAACGCAAGATCTCCCGCGTTCGCTCAAGCTCGATTTCTTCGCTGTTGCGAAGACCAAATCCAAATCCTTCGTCGAGGGGCTTCCGAAGAATTTGCAGAAACACCTCAGCGAGCATCTGCGTTCGCGCGCGGAAGTCGCCGGCAAAATCTGCGTCACGCATACGCCGGGCAGCAGTTTTGCGCCGCAACCCGGCGCAGCGTACAACATCGGCCGCACGATGTTCGAAACGGATCGCCTGCCGCTCGCGTGGGTCACGCGCTGCAATCAGATGGACGAAGTGTGGGTGCCGAGCGAGTTCAACCGTGAGACGTTCGCGGCCAGCGGCGTCGAGCGCGACAAGCTTGTCGTGATTCCCGGCGCGGTCGATGCAAACCATTTTGATCCCGTGCGCCACACAGCGCTACCGCTGCCGAATCGCGCCAAATTCAATTTCCTTTCCGTGTTTGAATGGTCGTCGCGCAAGGGCGGGGATGTGCTGTTGTCCGCGTATCTGCGCGAGTTCTCCGCGCAGGACGATGTCTGTCTTTATCTCCGCGCGTATCTCGTCAATCAGCCGGACGGCGATCCGACGCAGACAATTCGCCGGTTGATTGATCAACACGCCGCGACACTTGTGCTCGGTGACAAGCAACTGCCGCGCATCGAAATTCTGGCGGAACAAATTCCCACTGCGGAACTGCCGCGCCTTTACAAAGCCGTTGATTGCCTCGTCGCGCCGAGTCGCGGCGAAGGCTGGGGGCGGCCGCATCACGAAGCGATGATGATGGGCGTGCCCGTCATCGCGACGAATTGGAGCGGCAACACTGCGTTCATGAATGCGGAGAATTCCTACTTGATCGACTACGAGTTGGTGGAAGTCACGCGCACGGAGCCGGAGCTGTGGCATTATCGCGGGCATCGCTGGGCCGATCCGAAGGAAAATCATTTGCGCGAATTGATGCGCCGCGTGCAGCAAAACCCCGCCGAAGCTGTGGCAAAAGGAAAAGTCGCGCGTTCGCGAATGCAGGCGCGCTTCAGTTGCGAAGCCGTCGCCGCGCAAGTTGTGGCGCGGCTCGAAGTCATCGAACAAAAGTTAATCACGCCCGTTTGCCTCGCTATGGCGGCGCGTTCTTTGCCGCAGCCGAAACCAAACTCGCAATCTATTCACGTCGCCTGGGAAGGTTCATTCCTGGATTTCGGCAGCCTGTCGTACGTCAATCGCGAATTCGCTCAACAACTTTCCAAACTGCCCGGCGTGCAATTGACCTGCGTCGGCCAGAACACCACGAGCGCGCAAGCTCCGTCCGACGCTTCACTGCGTGATTTCGCGCGGCGCTTGAAACCGCAAGCGTCGAAGCAAACCCAGCTCACCATTCGCCAAGCCTGGCCGCCGGACTGGACCGCGCCCGAACGCGGCGCTTGGGTGATGATGCAGCCGTGGGAATTTGGCGTGCTGCCCGCGGAATGGGTCAAGCAACTCGGCAAAGTGGACGAAGCGTGGGTCAATTCGCATCACACGCGCCGAGCCTACATCGACTCCGGCGTCGATCCGGCAAAAGTGAAAGTCGTGCCGCTTGGCATTGACCCGGAACACTTTCGCCCGGAAGTGAAACCACTGCCGCTCGCCACGAATAAGAAGTTCAAATTTCTGTTCGTCGGCGGGACCATTCAGCGCAAAGGGCCGGACGTATTGTTGAAAGCGTATTTGCAGAATTTCACCGCTGCCGATGACGTGTGCCTCGTGATTAAAGATTTCGGCGGCAGCACGGTTTATGCGGGCCAGACGCTCGCGGAGCAAATCAAGGCGCTCGCCGCGAACCCCAGCGCGCCCGCGATTCTCTATCTCGATCAAGAATTGCCGCCCGACGCGATGCCCGGTCTGTACGCGGCGTGCGATTGTCTCGTGCATCCATACCGCGGCGAAGGTTTCGGCCTGCCCGTGCTCGAAGCAATGGCGTGCGGTCTGCCGGTCATCGTCACTGCCGGTGGTTCGACGGATGATTTTGCCACAGATGAATTTGCTTTTCGCATTCCAGCCCGGCGTCATTCGCTCGGCCCGGAAGTCAGCGGAATGCCGCTCGCCGGCAACGGTTGGTGGCTCGAACCGGACGCCGACGCGCTCGGTCAGCAGATGCGTCACGTCCACTCGCAACCCAACGACGCCCGCGCGAAAGGAAGCGCCGCGAGCGCGCATGTGCGCCGCGAGTGGACGTGGGCGCGCGCTGCTCAAGCGACCGCCCAGTGCGCGCGCGAGTTGCTTGCGCGCCGGCAGGCCGAAGCGGATGCAATCGCGAAACGTCGCGCCCGCAAGCCGCAGCCGCTCGTCCTGCCCGAAACAGCGAAAGTTGGAAACCTCGTGCAAGCCCGCGCGCAGTTGAAAGAAAATCAACTTGCGGCTGCTTGGGAAACCACGGCTCAAGCGATTGTCGCTCGGCCATTCCATCCCGAAGGCTGGCTGTTGCTGGCAGAGATTGCCCGCATCCACGACGACACTTCGCTCGTCAAATTCTGCGCGGATCGTGCATTGGCCCTGGTGCCGAAGTGGCGTCCGGCGCAGCAATTTCTCCGTGCGCCGAACAAGAAAATGGGCATTCAAGCCGCGCTGCCGCCGTTGCTTGAAGCGCTGCTGCGTGATTCGTCCACGCCCACACTCACGGTTTGTCTCATCACGAAAAATGAAGAGCGCTTTCTCGCAGGCTGCTTAAAGTCGGTGCGCGAATTCGCGCAACAAATTGTCGTGGTGGACACCGGCTCGACGGATCGCACCGTCGAAATTGCCAAAGAGTTCGGCGCGGAAGTTCATTCGTTCATGTGGTGCGATGATTTCAGCGCCGCGCGCAACGCCGCGCTAGAGCACGCGACCGGAGATTGGATTTTGATTTTGGACGCGGACGAGGAGTTGCTGCCGGAGAGCCGCGCTGCGCTGTTGAAAGAAATGCAGGCACCGGACGTGATGGCGTATCGCGTGCCGATTATCGATCCGGAAGAAGAAGGTTGCAGTTACGTGCCGCGATTGTTTCGTAATGCCCCGGGTCTGTTTTTTGTTGGCCGCATCCACGAGCAAGTGTTCAGCAGTCTCGAAGTGCGCCGCCAGGAGTGGAATCTGGAAAACCGGCTCGGCACGGCGAAGTTGCTCCATCACGGCTACACCAAAGCCGTCGTGCAGGATCGCCACAAAGTCGCGCGCAATTTGCGCCTGCTCGAACGCGCGATCGAAGAACTACCCAACGAGCCTAACTTGATCATGAACTTCGGCCTCGAACTCGTGCGCTCCGGTCAATTGGAAGCCGGCCTCGAACAATACTGGGAGGCGTTTCACTTGATGTCCGCGCTGCCGGCGAGCCAGGTCGTGCCCGAACTGCGCGAAACGCTGCTGACGCAACTCGCCACACATTTGATGGGCGCGAAACAGTTCGACCAAATTGTGCGTCTGCTCCAAGCGCCGCTGGCGAAATCCGCTGGTCTTACGGCGTCGCTCCATTTCACACTCGGCCTCGCGTTGATGGAATTGCAACGGCCGGTCGAAGCTGCCGCGCAGATGCGCGAGTGCCTGGCGAAGCGAAATCAACCCGCGCTCTGTCCGGTGAACAAAGACATCCGTAAAGCCGCGCCGCAGCATTGCCTCGCGATGTGTCTCGCGAAAATTGGAAAACCCGCCGACGTGGAAAAAGCCTTTCAAGCCGCGCTCGCCGATGATGCGACTTCGCGTCCGGCGCGCTTCGACTACGCAAAGTTTCTCGCCGAACAAAGCCGCGCGCTCGACGCGATCAAACAACTGCACGCGCTCGTCACCGAATCCGCGCAGGACGAATCCGCGTGGCTCGCGGGCGGATACATCGCGCTGCGCACACCCGGCTTTGCGGAATTCGCTGCCGACTGGACGGGCGAAGCGGTAAGATTCTTCCCGGAGAATTTACAACTTGCGCTCCATCGCGCCGAGGCGCTGCTGCTCAACGGCGACGCCAAAGCAGCCTTGCCGTGGTGGCGCAAGGCGCACTCGCCGACACAGCCGGGCCAATTCGCCGCGTTGATCGTTTGCGAAGTCCTCAACGGTAACGTGGGCAAACTCGCGCCTCCGGCGAACGAAATCGAGACGAGCCAGGAATTTTTGAAATGGTACCGCCGCTTGATCGAGACGAATGCCGGCACCGTGATTCGCGCACTCAACGAACGTCTCGCCGACTTGCGGCGCATACTCCCGACCGCCGCAAGTTGCCTCGATGAGGCGCTTGCCGAAGCAAAGGCGGCGTGAATAAGGTCGTCGACGACCATGAGCGGCAACGGAACATGCCGCATGGTTTCGTTGCGCCGTCTTCGAATTTTAAATTGCGTTCAAACTGTGGCCGCGTATCGCGTCGATCCCAATGGCCGCACCACCACTTTTCCTCCGCGCATCACCGGTTCTTGAAGTGGTCCAGTAATTGTTGCCTGCGGTTTTCAGGCAGAAGGATTTTGGCCGGCCAGGAGGCTTGCGCGGCGGCAGGATCAGTGGTGAACCATTGGCGAGAGATCTTCGACCCTAATGTTTTGCTGGTTCGGATCGCTGATGGTTTCAGTCCACGCCGCAGCTCTGCGATTCGCCGACGGACAAGGTGGCCAGCCATTTCCCCAGTGCCGGTCGGATCGTTCTGCGCCCACTGCGTCAACAGCATCCCTCGCAACGAGTCTCGCAAGTTGCGCGAACCACCTTTTCCCACGAACACCAGCGTTTGAGGGGAATTCGGCGGGATCTAATGCGTCCATGATTTTTTCCAATCCGCAAACGCGCACCGGTTTCCCAAGCCGAAACTGTCAACGTCCCGTTTACGTATTTTTGCCTCGATTTCTTCCAGCGTGGGCTTGGCGATTCAAACAATCGCGATTGTGCGATCACAACGCTGCCCCGACTTTTTGTTTCGGATTTCCGGCCAGGTCGCTACGGGGTTGGCATTGATCGGCGCGGAATCAAAAAGGTGAAGCTAACGCGACTTTTTCCATCGGCCCATTTTGGCGTGCCATCCAATAGCAGCCAGCAAACGCAACCGAGGCGAATAGCAAAACAGCAGCAAACATTTTTAAGTTCATGACGGACTCGGAGAAAAAATGTAAGAAGTAGAATCTATGCGCTTTTCCGCGAGTGGAATTTTCGATCTGATCGGTCCGCTATCGCAACCGAAAACCACCCTTGAAGAGTACTTCTGTCGCGACGATGACGAAGAATACCGTGCTGACTATCGCATTCAGGCGAAAGAACGCGACGTTGATCCAGTTCAAACTGCGGCGGCGCGCGATCCAATGCTCGAGAAACAGGCAGCCGACGATGAAGAACCAACCAATGAGGTACGCGAGGCGAAACCGGCAGAGCAGTCCAAAGGCAAAGAGCAGTCCGCACATGATCATGTGCGCGAGGAACGCGGCGGCCAGGGCGTTCTTCGGTCCCCAAGCCACGACCAGCGAATGGAGCCCGTGTGCTTTATCGAACTGGTAATCTTGCAGCGCGTAGATGATATCGAAGCCGACAAGCCAGAGCACCACTGCGCTGGAAAGCGTGAGCATTTGCAGAATTTCTAAAATCGAAACCTGCGTGCCTTTAACCGCCAGCCATGCACCGATTGGCGCGAGCGCTAGGGCCACGCCAAGAAAAATGTGCGTGTAGTCGGTGAACCGTTTCGTCAGCGAGTAAAAGCAAATCACCACCAATGCGACGGGCGAAAGCCAGAAGCAAAGCGGGTTCAAAAAATAACTCGTAACAATCAAACCGATGCCCGCCAAGGCACACAGACTCGTCGCGTTCGCCAGCGAGATCTGGCCGCTGGGCAAGTGACGCTTCGCTGTGCGTGGATTGAGCGCGTCGAATCGACGATCGACGATGCGGTTGAACGCCATCGCGCAAGTGCGCGCTGAAATCATCGCTACTAGGATGAGTCCGAACACGCGCCAACCGGGCCAGCCGCGATTTTCACGTGCGGCAGCCATCATCGCCGCCAACGCAAATGGCAGCGCGAAGATCGTGTGCGAGAAGCGCACGAACGATAGCCATTTAGAGACTAGCGAGAACATTGAGCACCGATACTTGAGCTGCTGCGTCTCATTCAACTTCGTCCTGCCAACGCGTGATCAGCTTCTGCGGTAAGCCGAGATGATCGAGCACGCGGGCGACAACCGTGTCCACGACCTGTTCGATAGTTTGAGGAAGCGAGTAAAAAAAAGGGTTCGCAGGAATGATTGTCGCGCCGGCAAGAAGCAGAAGTTCAAAATTTTTCACGTGGATGAGACTAAGCGGAGACTCGCGTGGAACGAGGATCAATTTTTTCCGTTCCTTAAGCATCACATCCGCCGTGCGAAGCAAAAGGTCTTCGCTCACGCCGTGAGCGATGCGTCCGAGTGTGCCCATACTACAGGGCATGATGACCATCGCGTCGAAGGCGTTCGAGCCGCTCGCGAACGGCGCGTTCATGCTTTTGAGATTGTGGCGCGTAGCCGAAGGCGGAAGACGCAAACCTTCAGGTAATTCTTGTGCGATGACGCTCTGGGCGTAGTTGCTTAACACAAGGTGCAGCTCGTGAGTGCGCGGGTCGAGGTTGTCGATAAATCGCTGGGCATACAACGCACCGCTGGCACCCGTGATGGCGAGCACGATTCTCATGGGTTAAATATGCCCGTAAACTTTATCGTGTGATTTGAAAATAATTGTTCAACCAGGTCGTGATAAAACATGAGTGAGGAAAATATGGGTAACTTCATTAGCAGCAGTATGCCGCAGCCAAGTTTTCCAGCAAGTGTTGTTCGGTCGATTGATGGGATTGATGACATGGCAGGAATCAGGTTCTCGTGCCTGAAAAAATTCACAGTTGATTGCTTTCCATTTAAAATTATGCCTATCAGTTTCACTCAGTGACATACAACCTGTAGTTGATGCCAGCCACGCCGGGCCGATGACGTGATTCGCGAAGTCAAGCGGTAGTGGTTCACTGAGTAAACCCGATAGGCATATTTAAAATTGGCATTTTTGGCAAATACTCAACTACGCCGTTGGCTCGGATCCGAACCGACAGAATGTGATTGCCTTACTTCGCACCCGTGACTGACAATTGATAAGTTCATTATGACAGTTTATCCAAAGAAATACGATGTGATCGTCATCGGAGGAGGGCACGCTGGTGTTGAGGCTGCGCTTGCCGCTGCCCGCATCGGCTGCTCGACATTATTGCTCACCATCAATTTCGATTCTATCGCGCAGATGTCCTGCAACCCGGCAATCGGAGGTTTGGGTAAAGGGCAGATGGTTCGAGAAATAGATGCCCTCGGAGGAGAAATGGGGAAAGCAGCTGATCTCGCTGGAATTCAGTTCCGAATGCTCAATACAAAGAAAGGGCCTTCGGTTTGGTCGCCACGCGCTCAATGCGACAAGAAGTTTTACCAATTTCACTTAAAATCCGTTTGCGAAAGACAAACTAATCTTGATTGTAAGCAAGGATCTGTTTCGCGATTGATTGTCAGAAATGATCAAGTTTATGGTGTGGAAACTGATTTTGGAGTTGCATTTCATGGTGAGACAGTCATCATAACGACTGGCACTTTTTTGCAAGGACTAATGCATCTCGGCAAGAAAACCGAACGAGGAGGGCGTTCCGGTGATCCGGCAGCAATGGCACTATCTGATTCCCTTCGCGATGTTGGACTCAAACTTGGGCGAATGAAAACGGGTACCCCACCGCGACTCAGCAAAAGGAGCATTGATTTTTCGCGAACCCAGCCTCAAAGTGGTGACCATCCGCCACCGTTTTTTTCGTATTGGAAGGAAGATTTGTTCCACATGGAACGCGAAAAGCAATCAGTTGGAGCGCTGCCGTCAAGTGTATGCCAATTCCCTGCAGGCTCAATCTTGCGACAAATCGGTCATCAGTTGGATTGTTACACTACTCATACAACCGAAATGACTGCTAAAATCGTCCAAGAGAACCTAAATCAATCACCGGTGTATTCAGGAGCGATTGAGGGGATCGGCCCACGTTACTGTCCCTCTATTGAGGATAAAATTGTGAAATTCCCAGAGAAAGAGTTTCATCAGATCTTTCTGGAACCCGAAGGGGTCGCCACTGATGAAATCTATGTAAACGGGCTATCAACAAGCTTTCCTTATGCTTTACAACTCGAACTTGTGCGGTCAATTCACGGCTGCGAACAAGCTGAAATCGTGCGGCCGGCTTATGCAGTGGAGTATGATTTTGTAAACCCGACGCAGCTTGACTTGTCACTTGAAGTAAAATCTTGTCAAAATTTATTTCTAGCGGGTCAAATTAACGGTACTTCTGGATACGAAGAAGCGGCTGCGCAAGGTTTGATCGCCGGGATCAACGCAGCACGGAGAGTGCATGACTTGGAACCAGTGCTTCTGGGAAGAGATCAAGCCTACATAGGAGTGCTGATTGACGATCTGACAAGCAAAGGGACCTTGGAGCCATATCGCATGTTCACTTCGAGGGCTGAGTTTAGACTCATGCTGCGTCAAGACAATGCTGATCAAAGATTATCACGACTGGGGTACGAAGTAGGCCTCTTGTCGAAGCCACAATACGAGCGAGTCGATAAAAAGACTAAGGCCATTCAATCAGAACTGCGCAAATTGGAGATCACATTTGATGGCACCGATTCATTGTTGAAGATTCTGCGAAGGCCGGAAGTCAAGTATCGTGATCTAGGCGTAAACATCGCAAAACTCGATGGTGAAGTTATTAGTCAGGTCGAAATGATTGCCAAGTATTCGGGCTATATCGAACGTCAAGCCAGTGAAATCGACAGGTCCAAGAAAACAGAGAGCAAGCAAATCCCTTTTTCGATTGACTACATAAAAATCCCGAACTTACGCACAGAAACGCGTCAAAAACTGGCTGCCCAGCGCCCGGCGACGCTGGCGCAAGCATCCAGAGTTTCAGGTGTTTCGCCGGTTGACGTGCAGATGATTGCAGTCTATCTCCGTAACTTCAATCAGACGTAAACCGATTTTTGTAAGTTATTATTTTCAAAATCTTTACGTGTCAAAATCCTGAGACGATCACAATTTATCCTAGGGCGGTTGCCAAAAATAATTATGCCTATCAGTTTCACTCAGTGACATATAACCTGTAGTTGATGCCAGCCACGCCGGGCCGATGACGTGACTCGCGAAGTCAAGCGGTAGTGGTTCACTGAGTAAACCCGATAGGCATATCAATTTAATACAGACGGCGAAGCAGGCGTTTCCTAAACTCGCTGACAGGACGCACCAGACGAGTTTCTCCCAAGCTGAGTTTGCCGCCAAAAAGAAGACCACCCGCCGTGAGAAGTTTCTGGCCCGCCTGGAGGAAGTCATCCCGTGGGCCAAGCTGCTGGCCGTCATTGAACCGTTTTATCCCAAGGGCGAACGCGGACGCCCGCCCGTCGGACTGGAGCGGATGCTGCGGGTGTATTTTCTTCAGCAATGGTATGGCCTGGCCGACGAAGCCCGCGAAGACGCGCTCTACGACAGTCAGGCGCTGCGCGGATTTGCCCGCATTGACCTGGCGGCCGAAGGCGTGCCCGACGCCACCACGCTCCTGAAATTCCGGCGGTGGCTCGAAACCCACGATCTGTGCCAGAGCCTCTTTGCCGCCATCAACGCCGACCTGAGCGCGCGGGGCCTGCTGCTGCGCGAAGGCACACCGGGTGGACGCCACCTTGATCGCCGCGCCCTCCTCCACCAAGAACAAGGAGAAGAAGCGCGCCCCGGAAATGCACCAGACCAAAAAGGGCCAGCAATGGTATTTCGGAATGAAAGCGTCCATCGGCGCGGATCGGGACCGCAAGCTGGTTCATACCGTGGTGGTCACAGCGGCCAATGTGGCCGACATCACCAAGACGGCGCAACTGCTGCCCGGGCAGGAGAAGCAAGTCCACGCCGACACGGGCTACACCGGGGTGGCGAAACGGGCGGAGATTGTGGCCCTGGATCGGCCGATGGACTGGCCGATTGCGGGCAAACACGGGCCGATCAAACGCATGGTTGAAGGCGCGGAGAAAGAAGCCCTCAAGGCCGTCGAGAAAGCCAAGGCTTTGGTGCGGGCGTTCGTGGAACACCCCTTCCACATCCTCAATAACCTATTCCGGCACCGGAAGGTGCGGTATCGGGGACTGGCCAAAAACGGGCAGCAACTTTACACCCTCTTTGGCCTGGCCAACGTGGTGATCGGCGCGCGCGCGGCCAGGACGTGAAAATCCCCGCCCCGGCCGGGCGCGCCGATGAAAAAAGAGCGGCCAAAGCCCGCCACCAAACCAGCACGGCCCCGTCAACCCAATGGATCGAGCACATTTTCCCGCCCTTGGAGGATCATTCACCATCAGCCAATTGAAATTTGAAAACTCCGATTTATTCAGCGTTTCCTTAGTGCGGCGACAGGCTGGCAGACTCGAAGTTCGCCGGAACTTCAATCCACGGTCCAAAGTATGATCGAGTCTTTGTCTTTGATGAATATGCGATTGCCGGACAGGACTGGGTAGGCGTGAGTTTGATTGTCAGAAACCTTGTAGCTGGCGAGTTGTTTGAATTCCTTGTCGCTCGCCTCGAAGACGACGAGTTGTCCAGCCGGGGTGAGGGCGAGCAGCACCGAGCCAGCGTCCACGATTGATCCGAAACCACCACCGCCGCCCATGCCACCGCGTCTTCCACCCGGCCCACCGGGACCGCCTGGGCCTCCAGGCCGGCCGGGTTCGCGTGGCGGGGGACCATCCGCCTGCACCAGGCCGACAAAACTCGGCGCACGCGCAGGGAGATCGATCGCAGCGCGAGGACCACCTCCAGCAGCGCCGCCGCCGGGGAAGGCAGTGCTCCACGCGACCGAGCCATCCTTGGCGTTGAGGCAGAACAACTCATTGTTTCCGCCGAGTCCGTAAAGCACGCCGTTCTTCAGGGCCGGAGTGTTGAACGAAATCGATTTGTCCGGGTTATTCCACAATTCCTTCACGACGAACTTGTCGCCGTTCTTTTCCAACTTGACCGCCTTCACCCCGCGCCCCGCAGTGATGATGGTCTGGCCATCGACGATTGGCGTGGCCGCTTTGTAATCCCGTCCGCCACCCATGCCCCGTCCACCTCCGCCAGGCCCACCCCCTTGAGGAGTGGCCTCGGATTCCCACGCGACCTGCCCGGTGGTGGCGTTGAGGGCGACGAGGTTCGCCTCCGTCTGCGCGACGATCAGCTTGGTGCCGCTGATGGTCATCAGCACAGGCGAGGCATAGGCCGGGCCCGGCCCGCTCCATTTCCATTTCTCCGTGCCGCTGGCGAGATCGTAGGCGACGACCGCGCCATTTTCGCGTCCGCCAAGCTGCGCGATGGCGAGACCATCAACGATGAGAGGCGAACTCGACGGATGGAAATTGGGATAGGCATGGAAGTCATCCTTGCGCCAGAGCTTCTGGCCGGTGGCTGCATCGAGACACGAGAGCATCCCACGCACACCGAGCGTCACGACTTTGCCGTTGGCCACGGCGGGGGAACTGCGCGGGCCGGAAAAACCCTGCGCGGGACCGCTCGCGCCGAGCGACTCGTACTTCTCGGTCCAAATCTCCTTGCCATCGGCGGCGTTGAGACAGCGCGTGATTTCGTTGCCATCCTCGCGTGAAAAGACGTAGAGCCGGTCGCCCACCAGTGACGGCGTCGCGACACCTTCGCCGACGGTGACTTTCCATTTCTGGGTCAGTTCCTTGGGCCAGGATTTCGGCGACTTGAAGCCCGCCGCATTTGCATCCCGATTCGGGCCGCGCCACTGAGGCCAGTCCTGGGCAAAGCCGCAGCTTGCCCAGAGTGAAGTGATCAACGCCAAAGCCAACGTCCAATGTTTCATAACTGCTCTCCTGTGGTTAAGATTTAATGCAATCGTTCTAGCTTAATGAGTCCCGTGACGACCACATGGTTACAGGAAATGTGCGGTTCTTTCACGGCCGCAGTCGCGCCGTTGAAACATTCCCCTCCACCCGGCAACCTGCGCCGACCTCAAATCAGCTCCAGCCCGCGCATGGTGCCGGTGGCGGAGGCGAACTTGTCCGTCTCCAGGCCCATTCGTTGCAGCATCGAGACGAACAGATTCGGCAGCGGATAATTGTGCTGCGTGTCAAAGGCGAGATGTTGCCCGTGCTTGAAACCGCCGCCGGCAAAAATCGTCGGCATGTTCGTGGTGACGTGCGTGTTGGCGTTGCCGAGGTTCGAGCCGTAGAGAATCATCGTGCGGTCAAGCAGCGTGTCGCCGTCCTCCTTCACGTTCTTCAAGTGCGTGAACATCTCGGCCAGCAGCTTCATGTGCCACTCGTCGATGGTCTTCAACTGCGCCAGCTTCTCCTTCGATTTGCCGTGGTGGGAAAGGTTGTGGTAGCCGTCGCTGGTCTTCACTTCGCCAAACTCAATCGCGGGCGAGTTCACGCTGTCGAGCAGCAGCGACACCGAGCGCGTCGAGTCCGTTTCAAACGCGAGCCGCGCCATGTCGTACATCAGCCGCACCTTGTCCATGTAGGCTTTGGGGCTGGCCGGATCGAGCGGCATGGACGCGGTGGTTTTCGGCTTGGGCTTGCGTTCCCACTCGCGCGACATCTGCATCCGCTGTTCGAGATCGCGGACGCTGGTGAAGTATTGATCGAGCCGGTCGCGGTCGCGCGCGCCGACGTTGCGCTGCAAGTCCTTCGCCTGCCCCGCCACCGCGTCGAGGATGCTCTGGCCAGTTTCCAGTTTGCGCACCTGCGCCTCGGTCTCGGCCTTCGTGCCCTGCAAAAACATGCGGCTGAAAACGTCCGCCGCTTTTTCCTCACACGGAATCAGCACACCCGATCCCGTCCACGAAAGGCTGCGCAGCCCCTGCTGCACGTTGACGCCCAGTGTGAGCGACGGGAACCGCGTGAGATGTCCGATGCGCTCGCCGATGTATTGGTCGAGCGAGATGGTGTTGCGAAAGCCCGCGCTGCCCGGATGCGGCGCGGCGGTGAGGAAGCAGTTGTCCGCCGGGTGCCCGCCGTCCACGTCGGGATGCGACACGCCGCTGAAGACGGTGAAGTTGTTGCGATGCTCCTTCAACCCTTCGAGGTAGGGCGACAGCGTGTAGCCGCGCCCGCTGTCCTTCGGGAAAAAATTATCCGGCAGCAAACCGAGATTGTTGCAGATGCCGAACACGCGGCGCGGCTTCCCGCCCGGCGTGGCACTGGCCGCAGACTTCACCACGCCCGCGAACACCGGGGTCATCGCTTCAAGCATCGGCAGCGAGAGCAGGATGCCCGCGCCCCGGAGGAACTTGCGCCGCGAAAGGGCGCGCCGAGTCGAAACGTAAGGTGCGTTCATAGGCTGTCCGGTATGTTGCTCTTCTATGGACGGCGCGCAACTCCGTTTTGTTGTAAAGAAGTTCAACCATGGGATCAGGCGCGTAATAGACTCTGCCGCCGAGCGGGCGGCCCGCATCATTTTCCAAATCGTTCCAGCGCCCAGTTCCTAAACACGCCTTGCGCCTTGCCGCCCTCGCCGGGGAAGCCGCCGTGCTGCACCATCCAGATAATGGCCAGTCCTTTCGCGGGACGGATTTCCATGTTTGTCGCGTGCGCGCCGCCGTGCCCGAACCAGTCGGGACCCACCGCGAAGCCAAGGCCGTAGCTGTCTTTCAACGACATAGGCGTCTGCCGCTTGGTGAGTTCCTTGAACGCAGCTTCGCTCAGGTAGCGACGGCCATTGAGTTCGCCGCCGTTGAGCAGCATCTGGCAAAAACGCGCCGTGTCCTGCGCCGTGGAGAACAGCCCGCCCGCCGGCATCGGGAAGCGGTGCGCGCGGTCCGTGAGCGGGTAAATGAGCTGACTGATGGCGAATTCCTCGAGGTTCGTTTTTGCGGCATCCGGGCGATACGATTTCGCCACGCGCTTCACCTGCTTCTCGCCCGGCCAGAAGGTCGTGTCCTTCATGCCAAGCGGGTTGAAGAGCCGCTGCTGCATGAAGTCCTCGTATTTCATCTTGGCCACGACTTCGAGGATGCGCGCGGCGGTGTTGATGCCGGCGTTGGAGTATTGATATTTCGTGCCTGGTTCGGTTTGCAACGGTGTCATCGCGTAGCTGCGCACAGCCGCGTCGAGCGGCAGCCCGTCGAGCGTCGGCTTCTCAATGGCGGATTGGAACGGCAGCCCGCTTATGTGACTGAGCACCTCGCGGATGGTGATGGGATGCGCCGGCTTGCGGAGCAACACATGGTCATTGTCCTTTTCCGCCACGACCATCTGGCCGCGAAACTCCGGCAGATATTTCTCCACCGGGTCGTCGAGCGCGATTCTCCCTTCGTCCATGAGCATCATCACGGCGACCGCCGTCATTGGCTTCGACTGCGAGGCGATCCAGAACACTGAGTCCGTCTTCATCGCCGTCCGTCCGGCGATGTCTGCAAAACCCACCGCCTCGACCGAGATTACCTTGTCCCTGTCCACGACGAGCGCGACCGCGCCGGCGAGTTCATGCTTCTCCACGAAAGGCGCGAGCAGTGCGGCGGAAGAAGCAGGCGCGGCGGCGAAAAGCGATGCCGGCCAGGTGAGCGCGGCGACAAGCATGAGAATTGAGCAGGTTGGTTTCATATTGAAGAACAGTTTGTGATGAAGCCGCCGGAACTTCCAGCATGTTCGAAGGCGCGAAGTACTCACGCCGGGAGAGTCTTTCCCTCCACGGCACCACAGCCCATGCGCCTCATCGTCAGACCGCTGGCAGGCTGGCAGGGAAAGCCGCCGCGCAGAATGTCGAACTTCGGAATGCCTGCCACCGCCAGGCAATGGTTTTCACGTGCGGGGTCTCGCCAGAGTTGGCTGAATAGGGCTGGCGACTGAGCTTGTCCCATTCGCCAGAGAAGGCGCACCACGCGCCCGCCCGCCGCAGTGTTGGGCCTGCGGCCCTTTCCTGAACGCGGAGGACGCAGTGGTTTACTTGCTGCGAAAGAGATCGCTCTGCACGACTTCATGCACGAGCGAGCGGACGCCGTAGTGGCTCGAACTTGCGCGCTGAAGGACTCCTTCGATCTGTTCACGATCCGAGAAACGCACGGGCGCGCCGGTGGCGTAAATTGCCAATTGGCGAGCAAGATTGCGGGCGAGTTGCTTTTCGTCGGCAAGCAGCAGTTGCTTGAGGTCGCGAATGTCGCGGAATTTTCGGCCATCCGGGAGTTCGCCGCTGGCATCGACTGGCAGCGCGTAATGGAAGGAAAATTTCTGGCCGCTCTTGGCGATCCC
Organism: Verrucomicrobiota bacterium; assembly: GCA_016195385.1. GTDB lineage: Bacteria > Verrucomicrobiota > Verrucomicrobiia > Limisphaerales > JACPZS01 > JACPZS01. The sequence goes on along the minus strand of JACPZS010000161.1, from coordinate 10,147 downwards.
TTGCGCCGGTTCGCCGCCGGCTTCGGAACGGTAACGCTCGCGCCAGCCGCCTATCACGTCGAAGTTTTCCAGCGCGAACCCGGCGGGATCAATCTTCGCGTGGCAGGCGTTGCACGATTCCTGATTGCGGTGCTTTTCGAGTTGCTGGCGAATCGTCGTCGCGCCGCGGATGTCCGGATCGATGGCCGACACGGTGGGCGGCGGCGGCGGCGGTTTCTGGCCGAGGATGCGTTCCATGATCCACGCGCCGCGCAGCACAGGCGACGTGGTCGTGCCATTGGCAGTGACTTTGAGCACGGCGGCTTGTGTCATCAGTCCGCCCCGCACACTGTCCGGCGGCAACGGCGTGCGACGCAGCGCCACGCCCGGCACGGGCGGCAGTCCGTAATGCGCGGCGAGCTTTTCGTTAAGCATCGCGAAGTCGGACGCGACGAGATTGCGCGCGGGCAAATCGTTGCGCAGCAGTTCGGCGAAAAAGAGTTGTGTTTCCGCAAGCGCCGATTCGGTGAGCAAGTCATCAAGGTAGTAGTCCGAATACAGCTCGGCGTCGGGCGCGGTGTTCAACATCTTCCGTAGGTCGAGCCAGTAATCGAGGAATGCGTCGACGAATCGGCGCGACTTCGGATCGGCAAGCAGGCGTTCGGTTTGAGCGCGCAACACCTCGGGCTGGCGCAATTGGCCGCGAGACGCGATAGCGCGCAGTTCGTCGTCCGGCGCCGAGTTCCAGAGAAAGAAGGACAGCCGTGAGGCGAGCGCGAAATCGTCCAGCCGGCCGGGCTTTTTCTCGAGGCAGACGAATTCCGGCGAGCAAAGCACGGCGGTGTAAGCGGCAATCATGGCGTCGGTGAAGTTGTTGCCCTTGTTCAACGCCGTGCGGACGACTGGCAAAAAGCGTTTGAGTTCCGCTGCCTCGTTGTACGGACGCCGGTAGGCGTGCCGCAGGAAACCGCGCAGCAGATTTTCGGCATCAGCCACCGGCCTCTTTGAAACCACCTCGACGCCAAGTGCTGGTTTGAACCGGCGAGCGCCAAGTTTGTTCGTCTCGCTGGCATTTTCGTCCGCCTTCACCACGTTGCGCTCCACGATTGGCAATGAGCCGAAAAGCAACTTGTGTCCCGCCGGCGGCCATTCGTCGTAGATTGGTCCTTCGACTTCGAGCCAGCGAAAAACCACGCCCGGCTGACCGTCCTTCTCGGCCAGCGGATTTTGCCAGCGACCAGCGCCGGGCCGGGAACGAAAGAGCCGTCCGGCATCGGGCCGGATCATTTCGCCGGCGAGCAGCCACACATCGAGTTCATGCACGGATGGTTCGGGCGTGATATCGAAGTCGCCGAGATGCCGCAGCAGACGCGGCGGCGTTTCCGCTGTAATCGTGATCGGCTCGTCGCGGTGGCCTTTGGAAATGTTGTCGAGATCGGGGACGAACCATTTGTTCGTCGGCCCTGGCCCGACCCAGACTGAATAGGCATTAAACCGCAACTTGTAACGGCCCGCGACCGGAGTCTTGAACTGGTTGAACTTCGGCTCGATCGGTTCGTAGGCGCTGGCGACCACGCCCACGCCTTCGAGTTCGCGCAGTTCGGCGTTGGTTTCGCCGACAGTGGTCGGCGCTTTCTCCGCACGCAAGTCCGGCTGGCCCTTGAAGCCGAGCACCGGGAACGTGGCGCGTTCGGGCGCGGTGTTGAACACGGTAAACTTCATCGGTCCGGTGAAGCTGCGCTGGTCGCGCGCGTAATAGCGTTTCACTTGTGGCTTTGGCTGTTCGACGTATGGCGCCATCGCCTGGCGCAGCGCGTAATCCGCCGCGCCGAGATAGCGCGCCATCTGCACGTGCGAAATGTCGAGGGCGTCGCCGATTTTGTTGAAGCGCTGCGCCTCGCCGTCTTCCGGCAGCGAATCGCGGATTTGCAGCCACGGCGCGTGCAGGAGATCCCGCAGTGCGTTTTCGTATTCGTAGCGATTCAACCGCCGCTGAGTCGCGCGACCTTCCCTGGCGAGGCGCGTTTGCTCCGCGGACACGAGCGACGAGGAAAGCGATTTCGTAAACACCTCCATATCCGCCGTGTCGGGCCGCGCTTTTTTCTTGGGCGGCATCTCGCCATTGCTCACGCGGTCATGCGCCAGCACCCAGGTGGAAAAGTTGGTGGAGTTCGCCGGGTCGAACTTCAGCGCCGCCAAATCCAACCCGCCTTTCCTGGTCTCGGCGTCATGGCATTCGACGCAGTAGCGTTCAACAAACTGCCGGCCGCCAGCCGCCACATCCACCGCAGCGAGCGAAGATGCACAGGCCAACGCCAGGCAGAACATAAAGAATGCTTTCAATCGTTGTAAAGGCACGACGTAAATGTTCAAAATAAGAAGTTCAAAGTTCCTAATATCATGTAAGTGAAAATAGCGCGCGCCGTTTCCATCGCCAGCAAAAACGCTGCGATTTGGGACACCCAAACGGTCACTCATCGTTGGGGTCCGACGCTTGCGAACGCTCTAGCTCCATGCTGGCAGACAAGGAGTAAACGCCGGAACAAATTGGTTCCGTCACAAGCAACGGGCGCGTGAGGTTTGCCTCACGCGCCTGCTTTTTTACCAACCTGAATGGCCACTCAACAGCACCAAGGAGATTTCAATCAAAGTTGAGCTACGGCCCCAGGCGCACGCGGTAGAAGCGTCGTGAATAGTTCGTCGCAGTAGAATCGAAAAGCGTGAGCTTGTTTGTAGCGAGAATAGTTTGCTGTATTTCGATCCAGTGGACGAGATCGGTACTGCTTTGCAGCGACAAGGGGGCTCGCGGAATCAAACCTTGGGCCTCAAATTGAAATTGCCGATCAGTCCTCAATTGCGGAGCGACTAAAACAGGATCGGCTACCGTTATTGAGAACACCTGGCCTCTACTCTCGCTACCATCAAGGTCCTTTATTCTCGCGGCAAGAGTATGCGTTCCAACAGTAAGATTACGCACGGCGAATAGATAAGGCGGGCCGAGAGTAGCATCTACCACTACCGAATCTAAAAGAAACTCGACAGGGTTGATGTTGTTATCCGCACGCACGACATAAGCCACCACCGGGATCGTGTCTCGTGGACTATAAAAAGCTCCGTTTCCTGGTAATTCAATGCGCGCGATAGGATCAGGAAGACCGGTAATAAAACTAATCCCATCTGCCTGAGATTGGACACTCGTTCCTTGATCGTCCGTGGCCACAGCATAGACGTCGTACATGCCCTCTGCAAAAACGAAATTACTCAAAGTCAGACTGTACGGCGGATCTCTGGCAATTCCGATCGAGGTCTTGCCAATAAAAAATTCGACCTGAGCAATCGTCCCATCGCTATCGTTCGACACAGCGCTCAATCTCAAAGTTGCAGGCAGGTAAAAAATGCCGAAAATGGGCGAGCCGATCAGCTTTACCGTGGGCGGGTTGTTATTTCTTTTGCCAACGTTAACTCCAATTGGCGCGGAATAACCTGTCTGGTGAAAAACACCGCCGACTGTTCTGACGCTTAGTTCGTAGCGACCTTCGGGCAAAGTGGTCACCACCAGCGAGTAGGGTGCATTCGTGACAGTTCCGATTACGTTCGTTCCGATTAAAAAGTCAACCGGATTGTCGATTCCGTCGGTGGTTAGCAAGTCCGCCGCAAACAAAAGCGTGGCTGGAGCGGCAAAGGACGCGTCATTTGTGGGCGCAGTAATCGCCATTGAAGGCGTTCCCGTGGGAGGTTGTCGGAACCTGATCCGGGCTGGCGCTGAAGTGCTTGAAAGGCCGGAATTATCGATGGCAACGGCTGTCAAACGCCACTGCGGATACTCATCGGTATTTTTATCCGGCGTCCAAAAGATGTTGTACGGAGCATTGGTGACAATACCAATCAATTCATCTTCGGCATAAAATACCACTTGGCGGATGGCTCCATCGGCGGCTGAAGCGTCGGCTCTTATTCGAAGCGGTCCATCGGAAATAGTCACGCAACATGGCGGGGGAAAGAGAATAGAAACTTTGGGTGGCTGGTTAACCGCATTTCCTGAAGAGGTGGTGCCGGCTAACCAAATCAAAACGAGTCCTGTCAACACGAGCGGTAGAACAATGGGGGGAAACTGTGGTAATCGCGGACTTGGCCTTGCCTCGATTTGGTGGACACCGGTGGGGTGACGCATGAGGCATGTTTTAGTTGAGTTGTTGTTCAAAGTCCACAGGACATTGGAAACCGAGCGCGCTGGGAAACCGCTCTCTCCGGTTTTCAGGTTTAATCAAAGTTTAACCCGTCGGAATAAGCACCCTCCGACGCAGACTGGGTAAGTATGGCTCAGGCCGATGAGGAAGCTGCGGGCGAACGCCAAACCGGCCGCGACGCTGCTGGATTTTTCACCGGGCACGCAAGATCGGCTTTACTCGCGGCTTTTTCAAAGTTAACAACGCGCCGTGAATTGCAGACCCGCACCATCCCTTCCTTCGCCTGTGCTCGATTACCTCCAGCGCTTGCATCGCGAGTGCGCCGGCATGACCGACGGCAAAGTGGCGACCTACATTCCTGAACTGGCCAAGGCGGATCCGAATTGGTTCGGCATCTGCCTCGTGACTGCCACGGGCGCGGTGTACGAAGTGGGCGATACGGGGCAACCGTTTACCATTCAGTCGATCTCAAAGCCTTTCGTCTATGGCCTGGCACTGGAAGACTGCGGCCGCAGCGCCGTGCTTCAGAAAGTAGGCGTGGAGCCAACCGGGGACGCCTTCAACTCGATCAGCCTCGAACCCGGCACGGGACGGCCGCGAAATCCGATGATCAACGCCGGAGCGATCGCCACCGCCGGGCTGATTGCGGGCCGCGCGGATACGCGACCGAAACGGTTGCTGGAAATGTTTGGCGCTTATGCCGGACGCACGTTGACTTTCGACGAAACCGTCTATCGCTCTGAAAGCGAAACCGGTCATCGCAATCGCGCTATCGGCCACATGTTGCGCAATTTTGACATCCTGACGAGCGACCCCATGCCCGTGGCGGAGCTTTATTTCAAGCAGTGTTCGATCTCCGTGACCTGTCGTGACATGGCCGTCATGGCTGCGACACTCGCGAACCAGGGAGTCAATCCAGTCACCGGCAAGCAGGCCATTCGCGGCGAATATGTCGAGAGCGTGCTTTCGGTCATGGAGACTTGCGGCATGTACGATTTCGCCGGCGAGTGGCTTTACAAAGTAGGGATGCCGGCCAAGAGCGGCGTTTCTGGCGGCATCATCGCAGTCCTGCCCGGGCAACTCGGCATCGGCGTATTCTCCCCTCCGCTCGACGCGCGCGGCAACAGCGTCCGGGGCATTCGCGTCTGCGAGGAGTTGTCCCGGCGCTTTGATCTGCACCTGCTCAACCGGCCCGGCGTTGGCCGATTCACCATCCGGCTCAAATTCACGGGCGCGGATTTCAACTCCAGCCGTGTCCGCAACGAGGAGGAACGGCGCGTGTTGCGGGAAAACGGCCGGCGCATCCGTGTGTGGCAATTGCAGGGCAACCTTACGTTCTCGACGGCCGAGGTCGTGGCGCGCGACGTGGTTGAAAGTCTCGCCGATTTTGATTACGCGCTCCTCGATCTGAAACGAGTGCTGGGCATCCACGAATGCGCCTGCAGCATGTTCCATCAACTGCTGCTCGATCTTGGCGCGCAGGGCAAGTCACTCCTATTCGCCCATGCGGATCGGGTAAAGGTCTTGCAGCGGTTCATGCGCATCAAGCTTGGCGACCGCTTTGAAGCGACGTTCCGTTCGTTCGATGACACTGATCGCGCGCTGGAGTGGTGCGAGAACAAGCTGCTGCAGCCGGCTCCACCCTCGGAGCGACGGATCGGGCCGGAAACCTTCGCCCTGTTCGCGGGTTTGACCGTGGCGGAACTCGAAGTAATGGGCACCCTGCTCAAACGCCGAACCTTTGCCGCGGGCGCAACCATCATCGACGTTGGAGCAGAGGCGGCGGAAATGTTTCTGCTGGCGCGCGGCACCGTGAGCGTGCAAGTGGCGCTCGCCTCGGGCGCACGCAAGCGGCTGGCGACTTTTTCACCCGGCATGGCCTTCGGCGAGATGGCGGTAATTGATCGCGCTCCGCGCTCCGCCACCATCACGGCCGATACGGAAGCAGAGTGTGATGTTTTAAGGCTTGATGACTTTGATCGACTGGACCAGACACATCCGGCGCTCAAACTAAAGCTCTGGCGCAACCTCTGCCTCGACTTGTGCGGCAAACTTCGCAAAGCCAACCGCGAACTGAGCGTGTTCGACTAATCATGCCTTCTCACTTGAATTCTCATCATCACCAGGATCAGAAGCGCGATCACGCAACTTCATGGAGTAATCCCGAACGAAACGCTCAAACACGCCTGACTTGATCTTTTTTGTTCACTTCGGCCAGGATCCAACACAAAGTCTGTGGCGCTGAGGGCACGAGCCAGTTTCTGATGTTGCCCGTCAAACAATTCGTCACTGGCAATTGCCGTATTTTGGGCGCGTTACCGTTTACTCTTTCGATTTGAACTCAAATTCCGTCATTCAATTTACTCCACCCGGCAACTGGCATCGCCGTTGCTACCATCAATTCCGTATCTCAAAACCATGAGCGGATCGGCCGCGAAGCGATCCCAGACGACCAATGCAATTTGATCAGTACGAAGTCGGCGAATTCTTCGACGAAATGTTCGGAGAAAGCGGATGCCCCCGGGCATCGGCCAAGACGCTGGTGAACAACATCCAGTCGTTGCCTGAAGGCGAGTTGCTCAACCGGCAGCGCGCGGCCGAACGCGCCTTGCTCCAGATGGGCATCACGTTCAATGTCTATGGAGAGCATGCCGGTACGGAGAAGATATTCCCCTTCGATCTCGTCCCACGCATTGTTGCCGCCGCGGAGTGGAGCCGCATCGAGAAGGGACTCAAACAGCGCATCACCGCGCTGAACCTTTTCATCAACGATCTTTACCACGAGCAAAAGATTCTCAACGACGGGATTGTGCCGGCGGATATTGTGCTTTCATCAAAAGCGTTTCGGAAGCAGTGCATGGGGTTCAATCCGCCGCGCGGCATCTGGTGTCACGTCACGGGCACCGATCTGGTGCGGCACCGCGACGGTCAGATTTACGTTCTCGAAGACAACCTGCGGTGTCCCTCCGGCGTTTCCTACGTGCTTGAAAACCGCGCGGTGATGAAGAGCATGTTCCCGCAAGTGTTCGCGCAGTCGAAGATTCGCCCCGTCGCAAGCTATCCGAGCCGCTTGCGCGACATGCTCGAATTTCTCGCGCCAGATCACGTCACGGCTCCGCGCTGTGTGCTGCTAACGCCGGGCATTTACAACTCCGCTTACTTCGAGCACTCATTCCTCGCGCAGCAAATGGGCATCGAACTGGTCGAGGGCCGCGACCTCGTCGTGGATGATGGTTTCGTCTGCATGAGGACAACGAAAGGCTTCGAGCGCGTGGACGTGATTTACCGGCGCATCGACGATGATTTCCTCGACCCGAAATGTTTCCGCCCCGACTCGATGCTCGGCGTGCCGGGGTTGATGGAAGTTTATCAGGCCGGGAACGTCGCTCTCGCCAACGCGCCGGGCGGCGGCGTGGCGGACGACAAAGTTGTCTATGCCTACGTGCCGCGCATCGTGAAGTATTATCTTGGTGAAGAAATCATCCTGCCCAACGTGCCTACTTACATTTGCGCGGAGGAAAAGGATTTGAGCTACGTGCTCGAACACATTGGCGAACTGGTTGTGAAGGCGGCGAACGAATCCGGCGGCTACGGAATGCTCGTCGGCCCACACTCCACTAAGGAGCAGCAGGCCGAGTTTGCGGAGAAAGTACAGGCGAATCCGCGCAATTACATCGCGCAGCCGACACTGGCTTTGTCGCGCGTGCCCACGCTCTGCGGCGATCATTTTGAGGGACGGCATGTCGATTTGCGGCCCTATATCCTTTATGGCAAAGACATCTTCGTCCTGCCCGGTGGGCTGACCAGGGTTGCGTTGAAGAAAGGATCGCTCGTGGTGAATTCATCGCAAGGCGGCGGCAGCAAGGACACCTGGGTGCTGGCCGACGCTCGCGTGGAGGAGCAGGACGAGTTTTCAACGACAACGAGGCCAGCCGTGGTCGAAGGGCACGCCGCTTGACGCGGCATTGATCACCATTTCCCTGCGTTCAATCCTGAATCAAACACCCAAATGCTGAGTCGAGTCGCCGATTCCATCTATTGGATGAGCCGCTACATCGAACGCGCGGAAAACGTCGCGCGGTTCATCGACGTGAACCTCCAGCTCATGCTCGACGCACCGGCCGGGCAGGATCAGCAATGGGAACCGCTCGTCGCAACCACGGGCGATCACGAGGGATTCGCAAAACGCTACGGCGTGGCCACGCAGGAGAATGTGATTCGCTTTCTGGCGTTCGACGGCGAGAATTCCAACTCAATTCTTTCTTGCCTGCGGGCCGCGCGCGAAAACGCCCGCACCGTCCGGGAAATCATCTCCTCCGAGATGTGGCTTCAGTTGAACAAATTCTTTTTGATGGTGAATGAGGCCGCCGCCAGCGGCAAAGGCATGGCCGCGCCACACGAGTTTTTCAACGCCGTCAAGGACGCCAGCCATCTTTTCAACGGCATCACTGCCTCGACGATGACGCACGGCGAAGCGTGGCACTTTGGCCCCATACTGGGCCGGATGCTGGAGCGCGCCGACAAGACGTCGCGGATTCTCGATGTGAAATACTTCATCCTCCTGCGCTCGGTCGCGGACGTCGGCACGCCATTCGACGACATCCAATGGGCCGCCGTGCTGCGCTCGGCCAGCGCCTTCGAAATGTATCGCAAAAAGCATGGTCGCATTTCGCCGCGCAGCGTCGTGGAGTTTTTGTTGCTGGATCGGGAATTTCCGCGGGCGATCCATTTCTGTCTCCTCGCCGCGCGCGACTCGCTCTACCAGATTTCCGGCACGACACCAGGAACTTTCCGCCACCCGCCGGAAAAACTTCTAGGCCTGCTTTGTTCCGAACTTTCATACGCGGCCGTCGATGAAATCGTGAACGCCGGCTTGCACGAATATCTGGATGTATTGCAAACGAAGATGAACCAAATCGCCGCCGGAATCAGTGAGACGTTTTTTGCTTTTAAAAGTCCCAAGCCGGCCAAGAAATCCCAGCAGTCGCAGATCCAATGAAACGCAATCCCAGCCTTGACCGGCCGTTTAATGTCAACCGGCCTCAGACCACCACGCCATGAATATGGTTGCGCAAAACTTGCCGGACTGCTCCTTGATTGCTCACATCAACATCAAGCTCGCTTTGCTGGGATTTGAGCCGGTGCAGACGGAGGATGCGGCGCGGTTCGCCGACGCAGTTGCTTCACTCATCGCGCAGTACCGGGAAAAGGAGCGCCTGCTGGCGAGTCACTTGTGTCCGCCCGATCAGCGGATTCAAACATTTCTCTACGACTACCTCCAGGACGTGCCGGTGCCGAAACTGCCGCTGCGCACACTCGTGCTCGACCGGCCGGGCATGGCGCGCGCGTTGTCCCTGCCCATTGATCGTGACGAATTTACATCGAGCATCCTCAGTTCTTTTCGAGTCCGGCAGGGCGTGCTGCACAATCCGAAAAGCGATCGCCGCACGACGCAGGGCATTTTCCACATCACCGAGGGCGGCTTGCCGATACCGGCGGACAAAATCGGCGTTCCCAAAAACGTCTTCGCGAAACTGCTGGCGCTCGCGCTGGCTCCGCCCCGCGAATTGATGCGACTCCCGTTCACCGTGACGCAAGCACAGCCCTGCGAGTGCCTCGTTTCGCTTTATCTCCGTCCCATTGTCTGCCCGGAAGCGCCGGGATTTACTCCACCGAAAATGATGGAGACTCGTTTTTTCGCGCCGGGCAATCTCGTGAGCAACCTGGATTTCGTCGAGAGCATTTTCGGGAACGCCGGTGATCCGAACCTGCCGGAGAACGACGCCGGGCTGGATGTGGAGCATTGGACCGGGCACACCGGCTGCGTCATCCTCGCGCCGCATTTGACGAAGATCACCAAGCGAGAGGCCGGGCTGCCGCACGTGGACGCCGCCACCGAGCGACAGCGCCGCGACGGCATGTGCTGGAGCAACGAGCGGGAATTTTACAACAACGGCGAAGCATTCAAGCTGACTTGCCGG
>JACPZS010000173.1 GCA_016195385.1 Verrucomicrobiota bacterium | reverse complement strand
CGGACGAAAGCTCCAGTCGGAGCAGCCCAGCGGAGTGACTGCCGATCAAAAACCCGCACGGCGCAGCGACCAGAAATGGATTTAGCCATGACCAAAAAACAATTCCGGCAAAATCACCCGGTTTTGCAGCGGCCTGTTAATGGAATTCGTTCTCAGCCTTCTTTTGCTTCTTTTACCAGTTCGATTTTGGTCGCGGTAAGCTCCTTCTTCCCCTCGGCCTCTTTGACTTCGCCAGTTGCTTTCACTTTGGCCGCCTTCTTGCAGATCCTACGATGGAAGTCCTTGCTGACGTCGTTTTCCACGAGGTAGTAAGTGACATGCCTGTCACCCTCCTGAACCGAGATGACGGTTTGATGATCTTTGAGGCACGCAGCTTCACCGGTCACAGTTTTGTCCTCGGCAAGCACACATGCGGCCGAGGCCGCCATCAAACCGGCGGCTACCAATGCGACGAGGATGGATTTGGATGTTGAGCTTATTGTGGTTTTCATAACTGTCCTTTCATTTTTTGTGTTTTGTGTCTTCTGCAGCGCGCACTGGCGCGCCAGAAAATCTGGAGGCGATCTTCACTTCGCCGTTCTATATGCAGCCGACTCGGTGGCTGGGTTGACGGGGCCAATCTCCGCCCGCCCCGATGACGATTCGCGCTCGACAAGGTTGGCCACCAAAACATCGCCCCCATTTTCATAATGGAACGAGAGTTTGTCGCCGATGCGCAGGTCGCTCAATTTGCCGTTCAATCTGCCGTCGATGACAAGCTGGCAGTCTTTGGCCAGAATGAATCTACGATCTGATCGAAGTCTTCGGACCTTGAGTGTCCCGGTAGTGGCGTCGATGGCTTCGACGATCCCCGCGAAGCTCAGGCTGTTCTGTTCAATTTTGTGCGCCACCGCAGAACCCTCGGCGGCGGTGTAACGGATGGCGACCTTGTGTCCAAGTTTCAAGTCGTCAAAGGTGCGGTTCTTGTCCTCCCGGATCACGATCCTGCAGTCGTCGCCTAAGACGAAAGTTTTGCGGGTAACACCTCTGGTCACCGTGAGGGAGCGCTGGGCTGGGTCGATGGCGGAGATCTGTCCGGCAAAAGTCGCGTTCGCCTGCACAATCTGACTGGCTATCTTGACGCCGCTGTGTGCGAGGTAATGCACGACCACGCGGTTTCCCGGCCGCAGCTCTGTTAGTGTCGCAGCCGGTTTGTCTTCCAACCAGACCTTGCAGTTGTTGCCGATGTTGAATGCGCGAGTGAACCAATGACCTTTTACGGTCACGATTCTCTCCTCGTCATCCACAAACTGAACGATGCCTGTAAAGGTTTTGGATTTTGTCCGAGCGGCGTCGTCAGAGTAGGCACGGTCAGTCAAGGCGGCAAGCAACATCATCGCCCGGAAGATCACGGTCAATCGAACTATCACTGTTTTCATGTTTTTACCTTTCTATCTTGTGTTTATTTTCCCTGTGTCTCAACGCGCTTGTGGCTGGGAAGGCACTGGCGGGAAGTTCCCACCGAAACGGCGTGCTGTAGCGCGCGTGCAGATCATGAAAGACCCTGTGCGCATCGGGCGGCACGTAACGAGGGCGGCTGCCGCGGCCGATCAGCCGACGAATACGTGCTTCCTTCGGCTCGGCCAGGAGATCTTGAATCGTGCGCAGCAACTCGGCTGCATCGATGGGTTTCTCCATGAAGGCGCTGACGCCCGCAGCGGCGGCAACGCGGTATTGCTCGGCGTGTCCGGTGATGACGATGACCGCAAGCCACGGATTTTTCGTGGTGAAGTTCTCGAACGTGTCCCAGCCGCTGCAATTCGGCAATTCGATGTCCAGCAACAGCAGGTTAATTCTCCCGGGATCGTACCGGGCCACCGCTTCCTGGCCGTCGGCTGCTAACAGCACTTCATAGCCTTCGGCTTGCAAAATCTTTTTTACGGATTCGCGGATGGAGGCGTCGTCGTCAACGACCAGCACTTTCGTCTTCCGAGCGGACTGCTCGGAATTGGGCGGCGGGAAGAGACGGGGTTCCGTTCGATTGAGAGGCGAAGCGAGCCCGGCCGCCGGGAACCCGGCCGCGAGTTGCTGTGCTATCAGCGATGGCTCAAGCGCTCTTTGTGGTTCTCCGTGGGCGGCCGTCTCGCAAGATGTCTTAACCTCTTTGCGTAAACCGGCTCGATCCAAAGGTGCGACTCCCTCGAACTCTTTGATCGGGATCTCAAACGGACCGGAATTTAGAATTTCAAGTTGGCTTCTGGATTTCATGCGTTTCTGTGGAATTGTTAGTTTCGCTGGCACGGACCAGTGCTTCATTCGTCAATACGACTTTAGCTAGTGACGTGCCAGTGAGCACTGCGGTGAAGTTCTGGTTAACACGGGGCATTTTGCGCGAACCGCCGCGACCTGAAGCGATGAGTGGAACAAATTATTCCACACGTGGTCTGCGAAAGCTCACCCGGATGTGTGAGCCACTACGCTGGCGTGTCATCCTTTTTGTCGTGGCTGTGAGCCTCGGGGCGTTGCTCATCGCATGGATCGATGCCAGCACCTGGACTCGGGTGCGGCAGTTGGAACGTGATTTCGCCGCCGTGAAGACCGAACGGTTTTATCAATCGATTCACCTGCGCGTCGCCATCCGCCAGTTGAACGACACGCTCTTTCGCTTCCACCTCAAAGGACAGCCAGAGGATCTCCAGCGGTACCGGGCGGAAGCCGTGGAACTACAGCAATGGATCGAGCTGCGCAAAGTCGAAGCCTCCACTGAAGAAGAACGTGCGCTGTTCAGCAATCTTGAAGACGCCTACGCAACGTATCTCCGCGAAACCGGAAAGCTCCAGACGCGGCACGGCACCGTATTCGCCCGTAAACAGTTGGATGAAATCAACGAGAAGTTGCGCCAGCACTCCGCAGCGTTGTTCGACTCGTCCGAACAACTCATGCACGTCCAGCGCCAGGTGTTCACGGCGTTTTTGAAAGAGTCGCAGCAAACACTCGATTCGTTCCAACAGCTCATCAAAGCTTCGCTCATCTTGCTCATCATCCTGGCGGTGTCTGTGGTCGTGCTGGTCTATCGCGGAATGATTACGCCCCTGCGCGCTCAACTCTCCGAAAGTCAGGCCGTCATCGCTCGGCAGGAAAAGCTCGCGGCACTCGGTGGCTTGGCTGCAGGCGTGGCCCATGAAATCCGCAATCCGCTCACTGCGATCAAATTCCGCCTCTTCAGCCTGAAGAAGTCGCTGCCGGTCGCCATATCAGACAATGAAGATGTGAACGTGATCGCCGGCGAGATCAATCGTTTGGAACGCATTGTGAAGGATTTTCTTCAGTTCGCTCGGCCAACGGATCCTGAATTGGTCGATGTGCCCGCCGTTCGCTTGCTGGCTGAAGTCCATGCCCTGTTGAAGTCGCCGCTGGAGAGAGTTGCGATCGAGTTGAAACTCGATGCACGCGCCAAAGTCTGGCTTCGCGTTGACCCGCAGCAAATCAAACAGGTGTTGATCAATCTCGTGCAAAACGCTGCCGAGAGCATCGGCCACAATGGCGCCATCACGCTGCGCGCCGCCAACGATCACGCCACGCTGGGCGGCAATAAACTTCCGGTGGGCATCATTACCGTGATCGACACCGGCAAAGGCATTCCGCCGGAGGTGCAGAAGCGGCTATTCGATCCATTCTTTACCACCAAAGACGCCGGCACTGGACTCGGTTTGCCGATTGCCGCGCGTATCGTGGAAAGACACGGCGGAGAATTACGTTACGATACTCAACTCAACCACGGCACGACCTTCATGGTGGTGCTGCCTCGCGTCGCCGCAAATGAAAGCTAACCTCCTGCTCATCGAAGACGACCCCAGCACCGCTGCGGCCCTCCAAAAAGTCATGCGCGACGAAGGTTACCAAATTGACGTGGTGAACCGGGGGGATGACGGCCTGCGACGTGCCCAAGACCAATGCTTCGACGTCGTCATCACCGATCTCAAGCTGCCTGGACTCGATGGGCGCCGTTTGACGCAGACGAACTGCTCGATCTCATCGCCGCCTCGGTCGCCAGCAGCCGGCTCATGTCCGAGCCGGTGGAAATGGGGGCTGCGCACTCGGATCGCTCGGCGATCATTGGCAACAGCCGCGCGATGCAGGCGATCTACAAAGAGATTGGCCGGGTTGCCGCCACGCCGGTCACCGTGTTGATCCGCGGCGCAACGGGCACCGGCAAGGAACTGATCGCACGGGCAATTTACCAGCACAGCGACCGCGCGCAGAAACCCTTCATCGCGGTCAATTGCGCCGCCATCCCCGAGACGCTGCTGGAGAGCGAACTGTTCGGCCACGAGCGCGGCGCGTTCACTGGCGCGCAGTCCCGCCGCATCGGTCGCTTCGAACAGGCCCACGGAGGCACTCTTTTCCTCGACGAGATTGGCGACCTGAACGCCAGCACCCAGGCCAAACTCCTGCGCGTTCTCCAGGAACGCTCCATCCAGCGGCTGGGCGGCGGTGAGAACGTCACGGTGGACGTGCGCGTTCTCGCGGCCACGCATCGCGACCTCGACGCCGCAATCAAAGAGAAGGAGTTCCGCGAAGACCTGTTCTACCGGCTGAGTGTCGTCACGATTTCCCTGCCCGCGCTGCGCGAACGCTCTGAGGACATCCCGAACCTGGTGCGCTTTTTCATCCAGCGCTATGCCCGGGAACTTTCCGTCGAGACGCCCTCCATCCAGCCGGAAGCCCTCGCTTACCTGCAAAGCCAGTCCTGGCCGGGGAACGTGCGCGAGTTGGAAAACACCGTGCGCCAGGCACTCCTGCTGGCCAAGCCGTTCGGCATCGCGCTGGAACACATCCGCCAAATCGTCGAAAAGTCCCAGCAGCCCACCGATGTCCATCAACGCACCCACGCCGCCTACGTCGGCGAATTGCTTGCCGCCGCGCAACGCGGTGACGTGGTGAACGCCTATTCGCGGATGATTGGCGACCTTGAGCCGGAACTGTTCAAGCAAGCCATCCAACTTGCGCATGGCAACCAGGCAAAGGCCGCCCGCTGGCTCGGTGTCACGCGGTTGAAAATGCGCGAGAAACTGATTGAATTCGGAAAGCTTCCCAGTCGAGAAGGTGACGAACGATAATCTTCTGGATAAAGTGCGATTTATCCACCTCAGACGCGCCACCAGGAAGCGTCTGTGCTTGAAATTCTTCTCGCACGGTGGATACTCGCATCATCAAATCAATTCCATGCTTGGCTTGAGTCAAAACACTTCTCCGTTTCCGCGCCGGGAATTTCTCTGGCGCTTTGGCGGCGGGCTGGGCGGCGTTGCGCTCGCGCACTTGCTCGGCCGGCAGGAATTGCTCGCTGAGGTCGCCTTGCCCAAACCGCGCGCCGACTTGAATGGCGGCTTGCATCATCGCGCGAAGGTTAAGCGCATCGTGCAGCTTTTCATGAACGGCGGCGCGAGCCAGATGGACACGTTTGATTACAAGCCCGAGCTGATCAAACGCGACGGCCAGAAGTTTGATCCCGGCGACGGCTCGCGCGTCGAGGCCGCGACCAGTGTGCCGGGCAACGTGATGAAATGCCCATTCGAGTGGCGGCAGCACGGTCAGAGCGGACGCTGGGTGAGCAGCGTGTTTCCGCAGCTCGCAACGTGCGTGGATGACATCGCATTCCTCATGGCGATGGCGTCGAAGACGAACGTCCACGGCCCCGGCAGTTACATGATGAACACCGGCTTCGTGCTGCCCGGCTTCCCGTGCATGGGCGCGTGGATTTCGTATGCGCTGGGCAACCTGACCGACAACCTGCCGACATTCGTGGTGATGCCGGATCCAAAGGGGCTGCCGTACAATCAAAAGGGCAACTTCACTTCCGGTTTTCTGCCGGTGACGCATCAAGGGACGATCATCAACGCCAGCGCGCCCACGCCCATCGCCGATTTATTTCCGCCTTCGTCGGCGAAATTCATCACACCCGAGAGCGAGCGCGACGGTCTCGCGCTGTTGAACAAATTCAACCGCGAACATCTCGCGCTGAATCCCGGCGACTCGCGGCTCGAAGGCCGCATCGCTTCCTACGAACTCGCCGCGAAGATGCAACTCAGCGCGCCCGAAGTGCTCGATCTTTCCGGCGAGAGCGAAGTCACTAAAAAACTTTACGGTCTCGACGAAACCGGGACGGAAGATTTTGGGCGGCGTTGTCTCATCGGTCGCCGGATGCTGGAACGCGGCGTGCGCTTCGTGCAAATCTGGAGCGGCGCGGGCGGGCCGACGAACAATTGGGACAATCACGCCGACATTCCCAAGGAACTTCCGAAAATGGCCAACGCGACGGACAAGCCCATCGCGGCGTTGCTCAAGGATCTCAAGGCGCGCGGGATGTTCGAGGATACGCTCGTCGTGTGGAGCACGGAGTTTGGCCGGATGCCGTTCACGCAAGGCACGACGGGCCGCGACCACAACGGCGGCACATCGGTTTCCTGGCTGGCTGGCGCGGGCATCCAGGGCGGCACCGCTTACGGCGAAAGCGACGATTGGGCGTGGAAGGCGAAATTAAACCGCACCTACTGCTATGATTTGCACGCCACGATTCTCCATCTGCTCGGAATCGATCACGAGAAACTCACCTTCCGTCACAACGGCGCGAACCGCCGTCTCACCGATGTGCATGGCGAAGTGGTGAAGGATATTTTGAGTTAGATTACTTTACACGGCATGCGTTTGCCAACAGCCACAGAAATCAATCCGATCCCTTACGATCTCGATGGCCAGCACGCTGTGCGGAATTTCCTCGGCAAGTGTCTGGACGAAGCAGAGGCGTTGTTTCGCGAGTCGTCGATTAACTACCAAGAGGATTTGATGTTCATGGGAGCGCCTGCATTCCGTTTCTATGTTCAGGCGGCTATTAGCTACATCCAAAGCGAGGCATCTACCGGAGACGCGGACATTGTCAGTTGCTTTGCCAGCATCCTCGAGCATCGGCTGGAGTTTGAGGCCGAGGAGTTGTTTCCGGTCGCGACACAGCTCGCTTCTGTTTGCCGTTACATCCTCGAGCATTACGACCGGTTCACGATCACGCCGGAGATTTACGGCGATTTGCAACCTCGCTTTTGGGCATTGGAACAAACATTCTTGCGACAGATACACACATGAAAGTTGGGATCGAATAGAAAATTGCTCCTCCTCGCTTGGCAGGCACGCCTGGTTTGCTAAACTCTCAACATGAAAATTCTCTCGCTTGCCTTGCATCGTCCTATCACTCGGTTTTGTTTTGCCAGCGTGCTGACCGCGGCGTTGTCCGCCTTCAATTCTGAAGCCGCCAATTGGTCCGCCTGGCGCGGACCGGACGGCAGCGGAGTTTCGCCCGAAAAGAATTTCCCCACGCAATGGAGCGAGACGAAGAACATCCGCTGGCATGTGGAGTTGCCGGATCGCGGCAACTCGTCGTCCATCGTTTGGGGCGATCGCGTTTTCGTGACGCAGGCCATCGAGAAAGAAGGCCGCCGCACGGTGATGTGTTTTGATCGCGTGAACGGAAAATTGTTGTGGCAGCAAGGCACGGTTTACACGGAGAAGGAGGAGACGCACGAAACCAATCCATATTGCGCCGCGTCTCCCGTGACAGACGGCCAGCGCGTCATCGCAACGTTCGGTTCCGCGGGAGTGTTCTCCTACGATTTCGCCGGCAAGGAAATCTGGCATCGCGACCTGGGTAAACAATCCCACACCTGGGGCAATGCTTCTTCGCCAATCCTACACGGCAATTTGTGCATCTTATATCACGGGCCGGGCGAAAAATCGTTGCTCGTCGCGTTGGACAAACAGACCGGCAAGACCGTCTGGCAAGTTGAACTGCCGCAAATCACTCCCAAGGAAAGGACGGACGGTTTCAAAGGCCGCGGGCCGGGCATCATCGGCTCCTTCGGCACGCCCATTCTCGCGCGCACCAAGAATCGCTCCGAGTTGATCCTCGGTTTGCCGGAACAACTGCGTGCGTTTGATCCGGCAACGGGCAAAGATCTCTGGACGTGCGATGGATTGAATCCGCTGATTTACACCTCGCCGATTTTGGGCGACGGGCTGGTCGTGACGATGGGTGGGTTCATGGGCGGCACGATGGCCGTGCGACCTGGCGGCGCAGGCGACGTGACCTCCACTGCGCGGGTGTGGCACGAGGTGCGCGCGAAGAAAAACCGCATCGGCTCCGGTGTCATCGCCGGCGGCTACATTTACATTTTGAACAGCGACGGCATCGCCGAGTGCCTCGAATTGACGACCGGCAAGACCGTCTGGGAAGAGCGGCTCAAAGCCCTCGGCGCCAAATCCGATTCGTGGTCGTCGATGTTGCTCACCGGTGACAAAATTTACACCGTCAACCAATCCGGCGACACGCACGTGCTGCGCGCGAGTCCGAAATTTGAATTGCTGGCGACGAACTCCGTCGGCGAACCGTCCAATTCGTCGCTCGCCGCGTCGGACGGCGAACTGTTCCTGCGCACGCACAAAGGACTTTGGTGCATAAGCGAAAAAAAGCAGGCGGCGGCGCTGCGAAGCTCCAATTCGCGAGCAACCGGGCCGACTGTTCAACCAAACTGATTTGCCCGGCGTCCGGGATCGTCCCCGATCTGTTCCGCCAGCCGACCCAACTTCATGAACCCGCGAGCGCTTTTCATCATCAACAGCGACCCGCGCCGCAGTCCCCGCGCCGCCGAAGCCGTGCGAATCGCGGCGGGCGTAGGCGTGTGGCAGCAAGTAGAAGTGACGATTTGTTTGTGCGAAGCGGCGGCGTTGACGTTGACCGAGGCGGCCGGTGAATTCGCCGACGGTGAGGATTTATCTGCGCACTGGAAGTTGATTGCGGAATGGGGCCGCCCTGTGTTCCTCGAAACCGGCGCGCCCCTGCTGAAGGATTTGGACCAAGCGCAAGTTAAGATCGAACGCATCAGCACTATGCAACTCGCGCAGATGGCGAGCCAGTCAGACTACGTGCTGCGTTTTTGAGTCATGCGCAAAGTGCTCATCATCGTCACCACCGAGAACGAGCCGCTAAACGAAGCGGCGATTGCGGCCCAGCGTCACTTGCCGGATCAAAATGTGAAGATCGTCGCTTTGACGCAGCCCGACGCTGACTACCGCGCGTTGCTGGAGGAAATTTTCACCGCGGATTCCGTGCAGGTGTGGTAGAACAATTCCCATCGTAACTTTTTGAGCTGAAACGCCGGCCTCCGCCGCGCCGGTCAGGAACCCGACGTGTTGATTCTACGCCTGCGCGACGTGCTCGCGCTCGACGCGACGGGCATCGAAGCCTTGGAAGACTTGTGCGAGAAACTTGCTGCCAAGAAAAAGCACCTCATTCTCTGCGGGCCGCACACGCAACCGCTGTTCGCTTTGGAGCGCGCGGGTTTTATCGATCGCGTCGGGCGCGACAATCTTTGCGGCGACATGGACCACGCGATTCAGCGTGCGCGCGAATTGATCGCAGGAAATGCCGCCGGCACACCTCGCCTGTAAAATACCACCGGTCGGCGGGAGTCAGCACTCGTCCCAGCACATCGGTCTTGATCCGAACCACTCTCCATATTTGTCGTAGTTCTGACGCGCCGACGCTTATGGTCCGTTCATCCATTGGTGTTTGGCGTGACGCTTACAGTTGACGTGCATTACCATAGCGCGGAACTGACCGGCGATAAGCGTACCAACTGTCATACGGCCCGGTAATCGGATCCGCTGGAAGGGGCGAGGCTGCTAAGTGGCTTGCATATTTGTGGTTCGGAGGATATGTACATTCGCATGTTGAGAGGCAATACGAGGCGGATGTGGGTATGCACAATCATTAAGCCGCAATGATTTTCGATCCTCCGCAGCCCTCAAACTTAAGGTGCTTATGAAGGAACTAATCCAGAATCTGTTGTGGGGCGACGAGTTCATGCCGCACGGTCACTGCTATCTCTGGAAGCCGGGGCTGATCTGGCTTCACGTCGCCTCCGACACGCTAATCGCCCTAGCCTACTATTCCATCCCCTTGACGCTGGTTTATTTCGTTCGCAAGCGCCGGGACCTGCCGTATCCAGGGATGTTTCTGATGTTCGGCGGCTTCATCGTGGCATGTGGCACGACTCATGTAATGGAGATTTGGTCCGTCTGGCATGGCACCTACTGGCTGGCCGGAGCGGTCAAGGTCATCACGGCGCTGCTTTCAGTGGGCACGGCCTGCGTGCTGGTGAGACTCGTGCCCCAAGCGCTGCTATTGAGCGGGCCGACGAAGTTGGCCAGGCTTAATGCCGAGCTGGAATCCCGGGTGGCGCAACGCACCGATGAGTTGGCGCGCGCCAACGCCGCCCTCCATAGCGAAATCACTGAGCGCGAACGGGCCAGGGAACAGGTGCGGCGCCTCAATACAAACCTGGAACGGCGAGTGAAGGAGCTGCAGGCTGTGCTCGACGTTTTGCCTGTGGGGATCGGCATCGCCCAAGATTCCGAGTGCCGTGACATTCGCCCCAACCATGTTTTCGCGCGCATGCTGGAGTTGAAGATCGACGCCAACGCCTCCATGAGCGCTCCCCCCGGCGAAGCGCCCACCACCTTCCGGGTGCAAATTGGCGGCCGTGAGGTCGCGCCGGAGGAGCTTCCCATGCAGGTAGCCGCCGCGCATGGCGTCACTGTTCGCGACGTGGAGGAAGACATCTTCTTCCAGGATGGGCGTAGGCTTCATCTCCTTGGCTACGCAACACCGTTGCGCGACGAGTCGAATCGTGTGTGCGGCAGCGTCGGCGCCTTTATCGACATCACTGAGCGCAAGGAGGCAGAGAAACGACTGGATGCGGCATTGAAGGAGTTGAGTGACGTGAAAGTGGCATTGGACGAACACTCCATCGTGGCCATTACCGACGCCCAAGGCCGAATTACCTACGTGAACGACAAGTTCTGCGCGATCTCTCAATACTCCCGGGAAGAGCTTCTCGGACAGGATCACCGCATCATCAACTCGGGCTTTCATCCCAAAGAATTTTTCCGCGGCCTGTGGGGTACCATTTCGCACGGCAAAGTCTGGAAAAACGAGATCAAGAACCGGGCGAAAGACGGTTCCCATTATTGGGTCGATACAACCATTGTGCCCTTCCTGAATCAGGAAGGGAAGCCCTACCAATACGTCGCCATCCGCACGGATATCACCGCCAATTATCTGGCGGAGGAGCGCCTTGAATTGGCGACCCGCGCGGCCGACGTGGGTGTCTGGGATTGGGACGTAATCAACAATCGCCTCGAGTGGGACGACCGGATGTATCGGCTCTACCGAGTCGAACCAGACAAACTCGTCCGCACCTCGCAAGCTTGGGAAAAGGCTCTGCATCCGCAAGACCGGGCTCGGACCATTGCTGAACTCCAGATGGCGTTGAATGGAGAAAAGGATTTTGATACCGAGTTCCGCGTGGTCTGGCCGGACGGTTCCATCCGCCACATCCAAGCTCACGGTTTGGTGCAGCGCGACAGTTCGGGCAAGGCCGTGCGCATGACCGGCACGAACAGCGACGTGACGGCGGACCGCGAGGTCGAACAACTGGTCAAGGCACAACTGGCCGAGAAACAAACACTCCTCCAGGAGATCCACCACCGGGTGAAAAACAATCTCCAAGTCATCTCCAGCCTCCTGTCCTTCCAGCAGCAGCGGGCCACAAAGTCGGAAGTGCAGGCTCAGTTCCAACAAAGCCGCAACCGCGTCGCCGCCATCGCGTTGGTTCATGAACGACTCTACCAGTCAAAGAATCTGAATGAGATAGATTTCGCCGACTACGTCCGGGACTTGACTCAGAGTATCATGCAAAGCTTTGGCACGGACGTGGCGAAAGTTCAATTGGTGGTGGCCGGCGGCGGCTTCTCGTTGAACGTGGATCGAGCCGTGCCTTGCGCGCTCATTCTCAACGAACTAGTCTCCAACTCAATGAAGTACGCTTTCCCGGGCGATCGACTGGGGAAAATTCGGATTGAACTGAATCAGGATTCGATCGGCGGAATGCTTATGATCCTGGTGAGCGATGATGGGGTGGGCTTGCCAGGAGGCCCTGCGCCGAGAAACTCCAACTCCCTTGGTTTGCGCTTGGTTCATCGGCTCGCCGATCAGTTGCAGGGCAGTATAGAGCATTTGAGCACGCCCGTAGGCACTACTTTTCAATTAACGTTTTCGCCAAAACCATGAATGCCTCCGCCGAGCCACGTCACAAAATCCTCGTCGTTGAGGATGAGGCCGTCATCGCCATGGAAATCGAGATGCGACTGGCGAAGCTGGATTACGAAGTCATCGGCCCGGCGGCCACGGGTGAGAAGGCATTGTCGCTCGCCGCATCTGACCGGCCGAATCTGGCCCTTATGGACATCAACATCGTCGGACCGCAAGACGGCGTGGCGACGGCTGGACAGCTTCGAGAGCTTTTCGAAATTCCAGTGATTTTCCTCACCGCATACGCCGACGATGCCAGCATACATCGGGCGGCCGTCTCCGGCCCGATGGGTTATCTGACCAAGCCATTCTCCGACCGTGACCTGCATGCCGCCATTGAGGTGGCGCTTTACAAGCACGCGACGGATCGAGAAATTCGGCGCTACCGGGAGCAGTTGGAGAAAACCGTCGGCGAGCTGCGCGCCGCGCTCGCCCAGGTGAAAACTCTCAAGGCGCTGCTGCCGATATGCGCCTCTTGCATGAAAATCCGCGACGACAACGGCAACTGGGATTCGGTGGATGCCTACATCATCAAGGAAGGCTTGGGTCAAGTCACCCACAGCATCTGCCCCGCCTGCATTCGCAAACTTTATCCAGAAGATGCGGAAAGGATTCTCCCCCTGTTGCCCGATCCAAACAAAAACGATCCGACTCCCACCCCGTCTGCAAAATCCGCATCCGGCACTCCAACGTGAAATCCAGGCACTGAGGTTTTCCCTACAGCAGCCATGCACTTCGTCGAACAGCATGGCCACGGATCCAATCCGTACGACTCGAGACTTCTTTGCCGCTTAGGTCACGTTGAGCGCGTGGACGCTCGCTTCCTGAGTTAAGAATCGGCGCGGCCCGGCGAAAATTCTTTGATTGCTACGCCAAAATCGCCTTCACCGGCTCCCCGGCAATGTCGGTCAAACGGAAGTCTCGGCCCTGCGTGCGAAACGTCAGCCGTTTGTGATCGATGCCGCAGAGTTGGAGCATCGTGGCGTGGAGGTCGTGGACGTGAACGACATTCTCAACCGCGCGGTAGCCGAGTTCATCCGTGCTGCCGTAAGTAACGCCGGGCTTGATGCCGCCGCCGGCCATCCAGATGGAAAACGCGAGGATGTGGTGATCGCGCCCGCTCCCCTGCCCCATCGGCGTGCGGCCGAATTCGCCGCCCCAAAGTATCAGCGTGTCATCGAGCAATCCTCGTTGTTTCAAATCCTTCACCAGCGCAGCGGAAGCTTGATCAACATCTTTCGCCGCCAGCGGCATATCCTTTTCGATCGAACCATGATGATCCCACGCGCGATGGTAAAG
>JACPZS010000172.1 GCA_016195385.1 Verrucomicrobiota bacterium | reverse complement strand
TTGGAACGCTTCGCATCAACCAACTTCGGGTTTCGCAACCGCGTCGATGCCGAGCCATGTTCCGCGCTTCCGTCGCAATCGGAAGCCGCAACGATCAACGAAATTCAACACGGCGAAGTTTTCGCATCCCAGAATTCTCGCCGCCAAAATCGCGAGCCTGAATCAAATGACTTTCCGTTTCCGACGGCTTGCGCGAAAACTGGCGCATGCAAACGCGCTTCCTGCTCGGACCCGCCGGCAGCGGCAAGACCTTCCGCTGCCTCGCGGAAATCCGCGCCGAATTGCTGGCGTCGCCCGAAGGCGCGCCACTGATTTTGCTCGCGCCCAAGCAGGCGACGTTTCAGTTGGAGCGGCAGTTGTTGGCCGAAGCTTCGCTGGCCGGCTTCACGCGGCTACATATTTTTTCTTTCGAGCGTCTTGCCGAATTCGTGCTCGCCCAGTCGCGGCAGTCGCCGCCGCGATTGCTCGATGAAGAAGGCCGCGTGATGGTGTTGCGCGCGTTGCTGGCGCGGCGGCGGGACGAATTGCAACTCTTTCGCGCCAGCGCGCGGCTGCCAGGGTTTGCGCAACAACTCGGTTTGTTGATTCGCGAATTGCAGCGCTATCAAATCGCGCCGGCGCAACTCGAAAGACTCGCCGCCAACGCGGCGCATCCACTTTCCCTGCGCGGCAAACTTTCCGATGTGGCCGTTCTCCTCCGCGCATACCGCGACTGGCTGCAAGTGCATGCGCTACAGGATGCCGATGGATTGCTCGACGTCGCCACGCGCGCGGCGCGCGCCTCGCCTAAACTCGGCGGCCTGTGGCTCGATGGCTTCGCCGAAATGACGCCGCAAGAATTAGATTTGCTGGCCGCGCTGCTCCCGTCGTGTCCACGCGCCGCGCTCGCCTTTTGTCTCGAAGCCGAACCGCGCGAAAACGTCTCGTGGCTCTCGACTTGGTCGGTGGTCAGCCAGACGTTTCGCAATTGCTTTCAAAAACTGGTGTCCGTTCCCGGCTGCAACGCTGTGGTTGAGGTTCTGCCCCGCGATGCCCGCGCGGGAAGATTCGCCGGGAATTTGCCGCTGCAACATCTGGAACAATTCTGGTCAAATCCGGTTCCGTTCGATTTGCCCGGCCAAACGTCTGACGGCCAGTTGGAATTGGGGTTGGAAAAACGTGAAACCCCGTCGGCGGCGCTCCGCATTGTGACCTGCGATAACATCGAAGCCGAAGCGAAATTTGCCGCCCGGGAAATTCTCCGCTTCACGCGCGCGGGCGGACGCTTTCGCGATGTCGCGATCTTGCTGCGACAACTTCCGGGCTACGACGAGGCGCTGCGGCGCGCGTTTAATCGTTTTGGCATCCCGTTCTTCCTCGATCGCCGCGAGCCGGTGGCGCATCACCCGCTGGCCGAGCTGACCCGCTTCGCGCTCCGCACCCTGGCGTTTGGCTGGACTGCGGAGGATTGGTTCGGCGCGCTGAAAACCGGTCTCGTGCAGGACGACGACGCGGCTATCGACCGCCTCGAAAACATCGCCATCGCGCACGGCTGGAAAGGCAACGCGTGGCTCGAACCCCTGCGCCTGCCGGAGGAACCGGACTTGGAAAATTTTGTTGAGCCGCTGCGACGCAAACTCGTCGGCCCCTTCCTGCGCTTGGCGAAAGTCCTCGCCGACGACGATAACGCGAGCGAGCTTCGCCCCACCGGAGCGCAACTGGCAAACGGGCTGCGCGACTTTTGGAACGAGTTGCAGGTTGAGCGCACGTTGACGCAATGGAGCACGCCAGCAAAATCCGAAGAACAAATGCGTGATGCGTCTGCCGTTCACCTCGCCGTCTGGCAGCAAATGCAGAACTGGATCGAAAATCTGGCGCTGGCGTTCGCAACGGAGCGGCTGTCGCTGCGCGCGTGGCTGCCGATTCTGGAAGCCGGCCTGGCGGGGCTGACCGTCGGCGTGGTTCCCCCCGCGCTTGATCAAGTTTTGATTGGCACCGTCGATCGCTCGCGCAATCCGGATTTGAAATTCGCTCTCGTGCTCGGCTTGAACGAATCTGTTTTTCCCGCGCCGCCCGGCCAACCGACGCTGCTGACGGAAGCGGATCGCGCGGCGCTCGAATCCGCCAATCTTTTTCTCGGCCCCAGCGTGCGACACAAGCTGGGCCACGAGCGCTATTACGGCTACATCGCCTGCACCCGCGCGCGCGAGCGCCTGTTGCTGACCTGCGCGGCGCAGGACGCCGATGGCCGCGCGCTGAATCCGTCGCCGTTTTTTTCTCACGTCAGCCGGTTGTTTCCCAACTTGACGCCGGAAAAATTCTCCGGGCGAAGCGACTGGCTCGCAAGCGAACATCCCAGCGAACTCCTGCCGGCACTGGTTCAAGACGAAATCGGCGCGGAAAAAAATGAACGTCAACCAGAGCTTCGCGTCCTGGCGCGGTTGCCCCTCTTCGCCGACGCCCTGTGCGCCGCCCGTTCGCGATTTGATCTGACGGAATCACTTTCACCGGCAATGGCAGAGTCTCTCCACGGACGAACGTTGCGTACTTCCGTCAGTCGCATCGAAGAATTCGCGGCGTGCCCATTCAAATTTTTCATCAGCTCGGGACTTCGCGCACGCGAGCGGGATCGTTTCGAACTTGATGTTCGGGAGCGCGGAAGTTTCCAGCACGAAGTGCTCGCCCTCTTTCATCAACGCGTGCGTGAAGAGAACAAGGAGTGGCGCGACTTGAATCCCGCCGAGGCGCGCGCCCGCGTCGCCAGCGCCGCCGCCGAACTCGCGCCAAAATTCCGGGATGGTTTGCTGTTGGCTGACAACCGCAGCCGTTTCACTGCTCGTTCCTTGAGCGCCGCGCTGGAAGATTACGTCGCCACCGCCGTTGAATGGATGTCGCAATACGAGTTCAATCCACGCGCGGTCGAACTGGCTTTCGGCCTTCGCGAAAACAGTTTGCCGCCGTGGACACTCGACCTGGATGAACGTCACCAGCTCGCGTTCGGCGGGAAAATTGACCGTGTCGATCTCTGGCTGCGCCCGGACAGCGACGCGGCGCTGTGCGTCGTCATCGATTACAAGTCGAGCGCGCGGGAAATCGATCCTGTTCTGCTGGAGAACGGTGTGCAATTGCAGCTCCCGGCTTATTTGAAAGTGCTGGAGCAGGTGCCGGCCGCCGCGGAACACTTCGGTTTGAAGCAGTTCATTCCCGCCGGCGTTTTCTACGTCAACTTGCGTGGAAACTACAAGGCCAGCGCAAGCCGACAGGAAGTTTTTACAGCGATGGCGTCGGCCCGCGCGCGCGCATACCAGCACCACGGACGGTTCGATGTTCAAGTGTTGCGCAAGTTGGACAATCGCGAAAACTCGTCACAAGGCGATCAGTTCAAATTCAGCCTGAAGAAGTCCGGCGAACTTTCCAAACGCGGCAACGACGGCATGGAGCCGCAGGCGTTTGCGGCGTTGCTGGCGGGCGTTGAAAGTGTGCTCAAAGAAATGGGGCGCGAAATTTTTGCGGGCGTCGCGCACGTGGATCCGTATCGGCACCGCGGCAAAACTCCATGCGAACATTGCGACTATCGCGCGATCTGCCGCATCGATCCGTGGACCCATTTTTATCGTCCGTTGAAGGAGCCGGCCGGAAGCGCGTGATTTTTCAACGCGCGGGCTGGCAGCGCGCGCAATAGAACGTGCTCCGCGCCGCCTGCACAATGCGCCGGATGGCCGCACCGCATTGCAAACACGGCTGCCCGGCGCGGTCGTAAACCATCAGCCGTTCGGCGTAGTAATCCACCGCGCCGTCGGTACGACCGTAGTAAAACAATCCGTCGCGCGCGCCGCCGCCCGACCAATCGAGCGGCAACGTGCTACCGAGTTGAATCGCTTCGTCGAGCACGTCGATAAGCGCCTGCCGCAGTCGTTCGACACTTTTCGGAGAGAGTTTTCGCGCCGGAAGTTTGGGCGAGATGGCGGCGCGGAAAAGCGCCTCGCTCGCGTAGATGTTGCCCACGCCCGCGACGAGCGATTGATCGAGCAATTTTACTTTGATCGGTTGTGCCGAACGCTGGAGCGCTGCGCGAAAGTAGGCGGGCGAAAATTCGGCCGCGAATGGTTCCGGGCCGAGCCGAAGGACGCTTTTGTCGTCCAACGTAAGCCGCCCGAAGTAGCGTGTGTCTTCGTAAACGAAACTTAGTTTGCCCAAACGCAAAATCACAGCCGCGTGTTTGGCGACAGGCCGCCGCGACGACTGCAGGTACATCCGTCCGGTCATACCGAGATGTCCGTAGAGGAAAAAATCTTGGCGGCCTCGGCGCGGGCGCAACGTGAAGAGAAGAAATTTGCCACGCCGCTGAACACGAAGAAATCTTGCGCCCAGCAACGTTGCACGAAATCGACGTTCGTTCGTCGCGCCGAGAACCTTGACGCGACGCACTTGCACGCCGCGAATGATTTTCCCTTCCAGCAACGGCGCGAGATGGCGCACGAGCACTTCGACTTCCGGCAGTTCAGGCATGACGCACTCTAGCCGTAGCGAAATGGCCGCGACAGCGCAAACGTGTTCGGCAAATGACGGACTTCGCGCACTTTGCCGTCGGCGAGCAGCACCTCGACAATGTCGAAACGAATGCGAACGGGCGGCTGCCGAATGAGTTTCAAATAATCCAGCGCGGCCAGCGAAAGCAGCCGGCGTTTGCGGGCGTTGACAGCGGCGGCGGGACGCGTCCAACTCTCGGACGAGCGGGTCTTGACCTCGACGAACACGAGGCAATCTTCGTCGCGAAAAACGAGATCGATTTCGCCGCGTGGCGAACGAAAGTTGGCGGTGAGAAATTTCAGTCCCAGGCGGCACAAGTGTTTTTTTGCGGCGCGTTCACCCAGTTCGCCTCGACGCAAATGTTCGGGCCACGTGCTTTGGCCGAGCCATGATTTCGCGCGCGCCCAAAGGTTCATCGCGGCGTTCGCGGCTCAAAAAAGTTCACTCGCCTGGATTCGCAACGGCGCAAAACTGCGGCGGTGAATCGGGCAGGGACCGAAGTTTGCCAGCGCGGCAAGGTGGCGCGCGGTGCCGTAGCCCTTGTGCTCGGCGAACCCGTAATCCGGATAAAGGCGGTCGTATTTCAGCATCAAATGATCGCGCGTCACTTTGGCGAGCACGCTGGCGGCGGCGATGGAGTAGCTGCGCGCATCGCCTTTGACGAGCGCGGTTTGGGGAAAGCGCAGCGACCGCACGGACAAGCCATCCACGAGCACGTGCTCCGGAACGGGCGACAGTTGCGCGAGCGCTGCGTTCATGGCCTGATGCGTGGCGCGCAGGATGTTGATGCCATCGATGATGTCCACGTCCACGATGGCGATGGCGTGCGCGACATCAGGGGAGGAGATGAGCCACGCAAAAAATCTTTCGCGCTGCGCACGCGTCAATTGCTTGGAATCGTTGAGTCCCGCCCACTGCGGCGGCAGTCCATCACAAATGCACTTGGGCGAAAACACCACGGCACCCGCGACGACCGGCCCGGCAAGCGGACCGCGCCCGGCTTCATCCACGCCGGCGATTCGTTGCACGCCCTTTGTGAGCCACGCGCGCTCAAACGCGAAACGCTCCACGCCAGAAGCGTCCTCGACAGAGTCGGCGAAGGAATTAGTGGGAGCTTTGCGAGCCATCGGCGCTAAATTAGCGCCGGCACTCAGCCCGGCAATACGAAAATCCAATGGAAAGAAAAAAGCGAGGCCACGGCCTCGCTTCGCGAAAAACGTTGAAATCGATTATGCCTTGGCGACGGCGTGGTGTTCTTTTTCTTTCACCGTGGTCGCGCCTTTGCCGAGACGCTTGCGCAAGTAAGTCAATTTCGCGCGGCGCACCGAGCCGTGACGCTCGACTTCGACTTTGTCCACGCGCGGGGAATGAACCGGAAATACGCGCTCCACACCTTCGCCATAGCTGATGCGACGGACGGTGAACGTCGAGTTCAGGCCGTGGCCGCGGCGACCGATGACGACACCGTCGAAGATCTGAATGCGCTCTTTGTCGCCTTCCACGACTTTCGTATGGACGCGCACGCTGTCGCCGACGTTAAAAACGGCCGGTTCCTTCCGATAGTGCTCGGATTCAATTTTATCAAGTAATGCTTGGTTCATAAATTTTCTTTCTGCTCGGCGGCGCCATCACCGCCGCTGGTTTTCGGCAACAAGTCCGGACGTTTTTCCATCGTTCGTCGTCGCGCCTGTTCAGCACGCCATTTTGCGATCTCCGCATGATGTCCGGAGAGCAAAATTTCCGGCACTTTCAGGCCACGGAATTCCGCTGGCCGCGTGTAGTGCGGATACTCCAGCAGTCCGTGGCTGAACGACTCGTCCAGCGCGCTGGCATCATCACCCAAGGCACCCGGCAACAGCCGCGTCACCGCATCGATAATCACCATCGCGGGCAGATTGCCGTTGGTGAGCACGTAATCACCAATGGACAATTCATCATCCACGAGCGCTTCGCGCACGCGCTCATCGACGCCTTCGTAGCTGGCGCAGATCAACAAAAGTTCTTTTTCCCGCGCTAGTTCGCCCGCGATGCTCTGGTTGAACTGGCGGCCGCCCGGCGTCAGCAAAATCACGCGCGTGCTTTCACTGGCCAGCGCTTCCACTGCTTCAAAGATCGGTTCCGGCTTCAACAACATCCCCGGCCCGCCGCCAAACGGTTTGTCATCGACGGTCTTGTGGCGGTCATGGGTGTAATCGCGCAATTGATGCACCCGCAAGTCCAGCAGGCCCAGTTTGCGCGCCCGTTGGATGATGCTTTCATCCAGCGGTCCCGCAAACATTGCGGGAAACAAAGTGAGCACGTCGATTTTCATGCTCGAATGGCGCGCGGTCGGAACGGAGCCGAGCCGCCTTCGTCAAGGATTCACACCGCCGGCTGATCCTCGACGATCTCCACCGCGCTGCGTTTACCTTTCCGGACGTCGCCGACTTGCAACAAGGAACGAATCGCGTTGATAGTGTTCCCCTTTCGGCCCACCACGCGACCGACTTCTTCCGGATGCAGCCGCAATTCGTAAATGGTCAGACCACTGCGCTCCACCGGTGTCACCGTGACCGCCTCCGGGTGGTTCACCAAGCCTTTGACGACATATTCGAGAAAAGCCCGCATAACTTCCGGAGCACGCTGTGGTTAGGCAGGCGTCGCTGCCTTGGCTGCCTTGGTCGCTTTTTTTATGAAGCTCGCCACGGTCTCGCTCGGCTGCGCCCCCACACCTACCCAGTACTTGGCTCGCTCGAGATCCATGTTGAAATTCGTCCCCGCTTTGAGCGGATGATACGTGCCGATCTCTTCGATGAACTTGCCATCGCGCGGGCTGCGGCTATCCGCCACCACGATGCGGAACACCGGCTTGTTAATCGAGCCGACACGCTTCAATCGTATTTTTACTGCCATAAAATCTTTTCTATTAACTCGTGCCCGCCGATCTCATGCGGCCAGCCAAACGCGCGCTTTTCAATGCGCACTTTCCAAAAGAGGGGCGAGGTTATTTGCGCGGCACTGGGTTGGCAAGCCTTGATTTCAGCCTGTCGGAACTCCATGAGAATGTCCCCATTGTAACTCGATAAGAATGTCCCCTGGAGGCGGGGTTGCGGTAGCAACCTCGCCACAAACATGGAGACGTTAACAATGAGCGGGAATGAACGGGAACGAATGACGGTGATG
>JACPZS010000171.1 GCA_016195385.1 Verrucomicrobiota bacterium | reverse complement strand
GCTTATCCGGTTGGTTGACAATTTTGCGATGGAGCGGAGCGCCGAGCATCGCTCGGCTTGAATTGCTGTTGTTTTGCCTCTTGCCGAGCGATGCTCGGCGCTCCAGCGCTGGGTTTGTCAACCAACCGGATAAGCACGGTTTCATAGAATTGAAATAACCTTCGTCCGAGTGCGGTCCTTGAGGTGTTATTGGCGAGCACGCTGGCGGGTCGCGGCAGGATTGTCAATGAGATTCAAAAGCCGAGACACGGATTTCACGGATTAGCACGGAGGGGATGAAGCAGAGGATCCAACGCATTCACAAGGGAGCGTGGCTGTCCACAGCCACGCTCCA
Organism: Verrucomicrobiota bacterium; assembly: GCA_016195385.1. Taxonomy (GTDB): domain Bacteria; phylum Verrucomicrobiota; class Verrucomicrobiia; order Limisphaerales; family JACPZS01; genus JACPZS01. Next base: position 9,628 of record JACPZS010000171.1, on the reverse strand, counting down.
TAACATTTGCCAAGACACGGATTTCACGGATTAGCACGGAGGGGACGAATGAGTGGGACGAACAAGCTTCACAAGGGAGCGCGCGCATCGTGCCCGCAGCAGGTGGCATGATCCATCGCAGTCGGACAAACCTGGACGCCGCCGAGACTGCGCCAGCGCTGCGGCTGTGGACAGCCACGCTCCATGACATTTGCAAAGACACGGATTTCACGGATGGGCACGGAGGGGATGTGAAGAAGGGAAACGAGCGCACTCACAAGGGGGCGCGGTTTTGTCTGGCGGACAAATCGCCTCAGTTTAGCTGGCCGCAACTTTGGTGCGGATGGGTGCAACTTCGCTTTCATTGCGCCAGCGCGAGAGTGGAACGTGCAATACTTTGCTTCAGGCGCACACTCTCCGACTCGGGTCTCACGTGACCTTGCTTCGGTTGAACGCCACCGCACTGAAGACTTATACTGCCGAGCTTGAGTTGCGCGATACCGGACCGGGAACGTGCGTTACCCTATTTGGTTTGCGCGATACCGGAGTCATGGCCTCCGTTTCCAACGGGAAATTCTTGCCCTGTCTGCCGGGGTTTTCCGGCAAAATTTGCCGCGTGCCGCTTGAAACACAGCAAGGCAGCAACATTGCCTCAATTGGCGAACGTGTGGTCCTCGATGACCATCGTGCGACGGAGTCCATTTTACCTCAATGACTTACGCAGCTCGACGATCTCTGTGCAGACTTTTGCTGATTGGATTTTAAGTTCATCCCCCCTGCTCTGCTGACCGTTGGCAAAGTGCCTGCTAAATGTGCGGCCGTGAGTTTATCGAACAACAATTTATCCTTTTGGCGAAGGGAGGTGAGAGGCCATGCCATCCAGTCCCACCAATACCTTGAGCAAGCTTAACCGCGCGCTTGATGCCTGGGAGCAACACGCTGAAGAAGCAGTCTTCGGCGGCATGACACTGGCGCAGTTCAAAACGCGAGTGAAGCCGTCGCTTGATTACCGTGACCAGGCAGCCATCGCCCAGGGCCAGCTCCAAACCGCGCTCGACAACCGCGACAACGCGGACGTGGAGTCGGTGACAGCGCTGCAAGCAATCGTGTCCGGCGTCAAAGCCGATCCCGATCACGGCGACGACAGCGCGCTTTATGCCTCGCTGGGTTATATCCGGCGCAGCGAGCGCAAGAGTGGTCTTAAGCGAACCAAGACCATTGCCAAAGCAGCCTAAGCTCCACAGGGCAAACAGCAGTAAACACCGGAACAATTTGGTTCCGTTACAAGCAACAGGCGCGTGAGGTTTCACCCGCGCGCCTGCTTTTTTTACCAATCAGAATGGCCACTCAACAGCACCAAGGTCACTGGCATTCACGGCTCATGGCGGTGGCCATATCAACAACGGCACGCCCGCCGGCAGGACTTAATTGCGAATGCGATAAAAACCGCTCGCAGCGTCCTTCGGGACGGCGGCGCTCGTTTCCGAGGTGGTGAGCAAATCCGTCCAGTTTGCGTCGGACAGGGTGGCCTTGCGCTGAATCACGTAAGGCGGAGTTCCGCCGGACCAGGTGAGCCGCAGCGTGGCGCCTTCCAGGGAGCTTTTTCCAATCAGAATCGCGGCGACGGGGGAGATGCTGCCGAACAATCCGTGATCTTCCAGATGGTCGCTCCCGGCGATACCGGCGGTGAAGTAGAGTTTGGCGGGATTGCCGCCGCGGCCGCCGTTGCCAAATTGCAGCGCCCAGAGTCCCGGGTTGGCGATGGGACGCGCATTCGCGTCGCTCAACTGGCCGCGCCATCCGGCGGTGGTGGGATCGTAAACGTTGATGACGCCGTCACCGAAGTTGCCGATGAGCAGGTCGCCGGAGAACTGGCCGAAACCATCCGGGACCAGCGCCAGCCCCCACGGCGAGTTGAGCGCGCCGCTTGAGGCGAAGCGCCGCAGCAATTGACCGCCGGTGTCGAACACGTTTACGAATCCATTTCCCGGACCGGAAATGTCATCGTGTTTGTCCGCGTCCTGCCGCGCATAAGTTACGAACAGGCTGCCATTCAGGTTTTGCACGTTGAACGGCGCGTAGCCAGCGGGGATCGCCGGATCAGCAAACGTCCCCGCGAGCGTGGCCGGCTGGAAGGCTCCATCGAACGCATCAATCTTCCCGTTGTGGAAGTCGGCGGCGTAAAGGAAACTCTTGCCGTTGTTTTGGCCGATGGCCAGGCCTTTGTAGATCGCTCCGGCAGCGGAGTTGTCCACTTTAATCACCGCGTTGGTGTTGCTGTTGTTCCAGGCGGCGATGGTGCCATCCTCGGTGGCGAAGATGAAGCGCGTCGGAGCGCTGGAGACCACGACGAAGTCGGGCGTGTTGTTGAACACGACGCCAGTGGGCGCGCCGGGCGACGTCCCGCCCGCCGGTGGCGGAATGGTCACGATCAATGACTGCAGGACACCGGCGGTGTCGTAGAGTGTGGACAGGCCGGCGTGGTTGTCCGCGATCCAAAACGGGCTGGCTGCGCTCGTGGCGATGCCCCACGGGTTCAACAAGTTCGGATCGGTCTGATCGGCCAGGCCTTTGATGTCGGAGACGAGATTGTGTTGCGCGTAAACGGCCACGGGAGCGACATCGATGCTCACTGCCGCCGAAGTGCCTTCCACGCCCAAGTCATCCACGGCCTCCGCCGTGATGACATGGCGGCCCAGCGGCGCGTTGCTCCAGGTCAAACTGAACGGTGCGTTGGTCACCGTCCCCAGCGAATTCGTGCCCGCGTAGAACTCGACGGATGTCAGGTTGCCGATGACGTTGGCAACATTTGCCGCGAGCAGGATGTTCGCCGGCGGCACGAATACCGCCCCATCAGCCGGACGCGTCAGCGTCACGACCGGTGCGTCATTCACGACAATCGCAACGGCGGCGGAAGTTGTCTCGGCGCCACCGTCATCCGTGGCTTTCGCCGTCAGCGTGTAACTGCCGGCTGCGATGTTCGTCCAGGTAAAACTGAAAGGGGCGTTGGTGACCGTGCCCAGCAGGTTCGTGGCGGAATAAAGATCAACCCGCACGATTCGACCGTCGGAATCAGCCGGGACGGTGACGATGGGAACATTCGCCGGCGCGCTTAAAACAGCATTATTCGTGGGGCTGGAAATCGCGATGGTTGGCGGCACGTTTGCCGCTGGCGCCGCCAGAACCACCACGGTCCCCACCATGCCGAAGGATTGATGCGGAATGCAGTGATAGGGGAACGTGCCGGCGTTGGTGAATGTGTGCGAGCAATTCACCGGAATGACGATCGAACCACAAAACGGGTCCGTGCCGTTGCCAGTGACGGTGTGCGAGCCGCCAGCGTTCGTCCAAACGACGGTATCCCCCACATTAATCGTCACGCTCTTGGGTGTGAACGAGAAGTTGCGATAGACGACATTTGTCGTCGCGCCGTGGGCGGCCCCAGTAGAGATCAGCGAGCAAAGTGCCATCAAGAAAGACGTGATGAGGCGCTGACTAAAGATGGATTTCATGGTTGTTTTCAATTTGATTCAAACTAAGCGCAATTCACTACCCACCATTTAATGAGAGCCTCAAGCCGGATAAATGTTCCCACGAAGGATCATCTGTTCCGCAACTCGGAGACGGTGCAAAACCGCGCTGCCGCGCTGGACGAAACGCATCCGCCTCGGCACAAAGCCGCGCCCGGGAGGTGAAGTTCAGATCTACTTCTTGAGCCGATAGAAAAGGGTCCCCTGCGGATTAGAGATGGTGAGCTTGAGATTGCCGTTGTCGCTCGCGGGGGTCGCCGTCACGGAAGTCCAGTTCACGGCAGCACCCAGCGCGGGAGTCGATTCCAGCCCAAAGCCGGTCGCGTTCGCGGGCCAGGGGAGTGTCACCGTCCCGCCGGCGAGACTGACTGCAAGGCTGGGCGGCGGTGTCGGTGCAGTGCCGGGCAACGCGTCCGGGCCGTTGGCGAAGTTGGCGGCAACTTCGGCATCGAGCAATACGCCGTCATAGATGCGGAATTCGTTCATCGTGCCGGTGAAAAATGGATCACGATAGTTCGACTTGCCGAGCCAGACGTTTACGTCGTCGATTTGCGCCAGCAGGCTGACGATCGCTCCAATGGCCACCCGCTGGCCATTAACAAACAGTCGCGCCGCGCCCGCGGCGTAATTGTAAGCGACCACGACATGGCTTTCTTTTCCGCGCGTGAGTGCTGCAGAACCTTCGAGGACAGGCGATTCGTTGGGACCGGAATTCTCCGTCAACGCGAACCGGACGAAGCCCGAGGCGGCGCGCGGCGTGAGGAAAAGGTAGCTCGTTCCCGTGCCCTGCTGGTCTTCACCGCCGCTGTTGGTGCCGATGTCGAAAATCCTTTCCCAATTGCGTGAACTGCCGGGCGTGACCCATGTTTCCAACGTGGCATTTTTCAGCGAAGAGATGAGACCGTTGGGCAAATCGACGTACGTGTCGGTGCCATTGAACTTCAGCAGGCCCGCGCCATCAAAAGTTCCGGTGCCGATCAAATCCCCGTTGGCCGTGCCGACGGAATCGGTGACGGTTTTCGTGCCCGCCGCTTCGCTGAAGCTGTAGCGATGGATCAATTTCGCTTTCGGAACACCGTCCACGGGCGCGACCACCGTGACCTTCGCGGTGGCCGTTTTTCCCTGATAGCTGCCCGTGATGGTCGCGGTGCCGACGCTGAGCGCCTCGAGCACGCCATTGGAAGACACGGTGACAACGCCGGGAGCGCTGGATTGAAGCGTCGCGGTTTCGAACGTGGTGACGTTGACGTTGGCAATGTTTTGGTAGGAAGCACGGACGGCCGCGCTCGCCAGCAAGCCGCCAAGCACGGGATTATCCGCCGGCACTTCCACGGAAACCGATTGCAGCGCGCCGGGATCCAGCGCGAGCGCGTCCGGCCCGGCGGCGCTGTTGAAGGCGATTTGCTGGTCCGAAAGCAAACCTTCGTAGATGCGAAACTCGTTGATCGCGCCGTTAAAGTACGGGTCCGGCCAGTTGGACCGGCCGAGCCAGTTGTTCACGTCCTTGATGTCTTTGAGCGCAACGCTGACGGCGGCGGACTTGGCAAACTGGCCATCCACGTAAAGCTTGCCGACTTTTTCCGTGACGTCGTACACCACCACGATGTGTTTTTGCACATCGACAGGGAGAATCGTTTTGGCGTCGAGGATCGGCCTTTCGGCGCCGTTGGAAGACTTGGTGGCCGCGAAGCGCAGCGTGTTATTGGCGCCATTGCGCGGTGTGAGAAAAAGATACGTCTGACCGGTCCCGGACTTGTCCTCGCCCGCGCTGTTGCTGCCGAAATCAAAAATTCGTTCCCATGAGGCCGTGCCCGACCACGTAACCCACGTCTCGAACGTGGCATTCGTCAGCGCGGAAATAATTCCGTTCGGTAGATTCACGTAACCATCCGTGCCGTTTAGCACGACACTGCCGTTGTTCAGCGAAGCGCCACCCACGAGCGCGCCATCCGCCGTGCCGACGGAATCCTTCGCGACCGTGCCCGCCGCCGCATCATTGAAACTGTAACGATGCTTCAACACCGGCTCGAGGCCGGGAATCGGCGAGACAATGACCGACTTGATATCTTGCTTGCCGTGATAGCTCAAGGTCAACGTCGCGGTGCCGACGCCCACGGCGGTGAGTTGTCCGGATGCGCTGACCTTCAGAACATTCGTCGGACTGGAGGCGAAAACCACGTCAGGGTCACTGGAGATATCCACGCCGGTGACTTTGTCGAAATTGGCGAGCGCCACCGCCTGACCGTTGTCCCCCTTGATCAAACCCGCATCCGCGGTCAGCGTGACGGATTGCAGCGCGCCAGGGTCGCCGCCGCCAACCTGGTCCGGCCCGACAAGCGCATCGAGCGCGACCTGCAGTGGTGTCAGCGCGCCGTCGTAGATGCGGAATTCATCAAAGTCACCCTCGAAGAAGGCGTCCGGCCAGTTCGAGCGGCCGAGCCAGTTGTTGACGTCCTGAATGTCTTTCAGCGCCAAGCCCACCGTCCCCGACGCCACCAACTTTCCATCCACAAACAGGCGCGCAATCTTCCCGGTGAAGTCGTACGTCACCGCGACAAAAGCGGGCTGTCCGGAGACCAGTTGCGGGGCGTCGAGCGTTGGCGTCCCGTTTGGATCGGGTGTCGCGTCGAAGCGTGTCCCGCCGGCAGTGCCGGTCCGCGGCGTAAGAAAGATGAACGTCGTTCCGGTGCCCTGCGCGTCTTCACCGTTGCTGTTATTGCCGAAATCGAAGATGCGCTGCCAGGCGCCGCCTTGCCCGCTGAACATGACCCAGGCTTCAAACGTCGCGTTTGTCAGCGCGGAAATGATGCCGTTGGGCAGATCGACGTAGCCATCATTTCCGTCGAGCGTCAGTTTGCCGCCACCGAAAGTTGCCCCGCCATTGAGCGTGCCGTCCGCCGTGCCGGCGGAATCCTTGACCTTCGTGCCGGAGGTTTCAGTGAAGCTGTAACGGTGAACAAGGCCGGCGCGAAGTGGTTGAGCCACCGTCAAGGTGGCGAAGAGGAGGAGGAATTTCGTCCAGGTTTTAGAGTGGCGCATAAATGAAGTGTTGAATTTTGGTTGGCCATTCCAATCAAAGACACGCCGCTTTGCAAGCCCGTTACAATCGAACCCACGCGCAACAAGTTGACTCGTTGCCGTTGGCCGGTCCGCGGGAACGTCTGATCGGAAATTTCGTCGGGCAGTTGGTTCACGGCTGCGGTCGTTTAGCGCTCGTTGCGAACGCTCCCGGGCTTTGCCGCCTGGGCGCCGCCTTCGGAGGCTTGCGCTGAATTTGCTCCTGGTGAAGCGATGAATCGGGTACGCAAAGTGGAATCTTCGGTGTTCCACACCATCACTGCGCCGCTGTGATCCCCAGCCGCAAGCCAAGTCGCTTTGGCATCCAACGCCAGCGAAAGCGCCCAGTCGTTGAATTCTCCAAAGACGCGCAACTGCTTGCGGGCCTCCACGGAGTAGAGGTGAATTTTTCCATCGACCGCGCAACCAAACAGCCGATCACCCATCACCTGAAGGCGGATAATGTCGTCGCTCACGTCGCCCAACTCCGCCAATTTCTTCGCCTCTTTCACTTCCCAGGCGTGAATCTTTTTGTCCCGGCCAGCCGAGAAGACCTGCTTGCCGTCCGCACTGAAAGCCACGGTGAACACCGGCGCGCTGTGTCCAGTGTAAGTGCTCTCCAATTCGCCCGTCTGGACGTTGAAGATGCGCGCGGTTTTGTCGCGGCTCGCGGATGCGAGCTGGGTGCCGTCGGAATTGAACGCAACCGCCATGACCCAATCCGCGTGCTGTTCGATGCGCCGCAGTTCCGCGCCGCTGGCGGCGTCAAAAATTCGGATCACGCTGTCCGTGCCGGCGGCGGCGAGCTTCGTTCCATCCGGTGAAAATTTTACTTCGAGAACGACGTCGCTCAACGTCGCCAGGGTTTTCAACAGCGTGCTCGTGCGGGGATCGAACAATTTCACTTCGCCGTGGCGGCCGGGTGTTCCGCCCGCGCTCGCGAGGATCGAACCATCCGGGCTGTAGGCCAGGGCGTGCGTGCGCTCGGCGACATTTTTGATCCGGCGGAGCAATCGTCCATCGTTCGGGCTCCAAATTGTGATTTCATGGAAACTGCCCACGGCAAGTTCCTCGCCACCCGGCGCGAACACCAACGCTTGAATGGGCACGGGCCGGCGATAAACCGCCGGAGGATCAGGCTGCGGCAGTTTCGCCAACAGCGAAGCGATCGGTGCATGCGCATCGGTGCCGTCAAAGCGCGCGCCGGCCTGAATCCAGCGAGCCACCAATGCGATTTGCGCGGCAGGCAGCGGATCATCTTTCTGCGGCATCCGGTCGTCCGCGTCACTCGTAGTGAGGCGCCGATACAACTCGCTGCGCTCCGGTTGACCAGCCACGAGTGGCGGCGATTTGCTTTCGCCGGCCCGTGACAACCGTTCAAACGAGTCGAGGCGAAAGCCGCCTTTGGATTTTTCCGGCCCGTGGCAATTCAGACATTTCGCCACAAAGATAGGCGCGATGTCATTGGTGAAGCTGATCGTAGAAGATCTTTCCGATGTTGCAGCCGCGCGACTGAGTTGCGTCATCGCCAGCAGCACGAGCGAGCCGATGCAGGTCAACCGCATCGTTTCGCAGCGGCGGAGCAACTCGCGGATGAACATGGCGGCTTTATTTCGCACTAGCCGATTGAGCGGGCATTGCCTTGCGCACGTGCAGCATCACCGGCAGCGAAGTCTGCCGCCCGGCTTGATTCTCGATGGCGAAACAGAGCCGATCCGTTTCGGGCACCCACTTCGCCGCCGCCAAAAAGATCTGCCGTTCGTTTTCACCTTTCGGCATCAGCACGCCGTTAAGTCCAATGTTATCGACGATGACCCCGTGCGGCAGGTTGTCCACGGAGAAGGTGACCAAATCGTCGTGGCCATTGCGGCGGACTTTAATCCACGCGGGGATGGTCTGGCCGGGCGCGATTGTCAGTTCCAGCGGCTTCGCGGCGGCAGCCAAATTGGTTGAAGCCAGGGCGGACGGTTCGAGTGCAACGAAAAGTTTCGGCTGGTCGCCAAGTTTGATCGTGCCGAAATTGGCCGCGTTTTTAAAAACACGCTGTCCGTTGATCTCGGCGCTCGCGATCACTTCGGATTTGCTCCAATTGGTTTCCGTAGGCACGGGCGCGTTCAGCGCGGCGTGGAGCGTGCCTGCCGCCGAAGTGTGCCCCGCCTCGATGACGAGCGGTGTCGAAGCGACGAAACCCGGCGGCAAGCCGGTGATGTCGATTTTGATTTCACCCTCGAAGTCGTCGAAGCGTTCCGCCTTCAGCGTGAAACTTTGCCCGCTGCCGGACGGCACGGTCGGGTTCGCGCCGTCGAGCGTGACTTTGAAATCCAGCTTCGGTGCCCGCACGATCAGTCGATAGACAAAGCGTTCGCCGCTGTGACCGCGGTTATCCGTGACGCGCACGAGATAACTTCCGTCGGCTGGCGCGGTGAAATGGATTTTCGAGTCGGAACCAAGTTTGCGCTCCGCGTCGTCGTCGTTCGCGAAATAAAGTGGAAACACCGGCAGGCCATTGGCGACAAGTTTCGCGCCGACCGGATGCGGCTCGACAATGTAACACGGCTCTTCGTTCGCGTGCGCGGTGGCGCTGGTGTCGAAATAATTCCGGCGTTTGCCGTTCAGACTGTAAAACTGAAATCCCGAGTCCGGCCCTTGCGGGGCGCGGAAAAGTTTCGCCACTTCCCCTTGCAGATAGAAAAATTGGTTCAGTTCCATCTCCTCCCAATTATCTACGCGCACGTCCGTCGCGGTGGAATCGATCCCGCGAAACGTGACCGCCGAATTACGCACGGCCTGGAGTTGGAGCCGTGGCACCGGCTTTCCGTCGCCCTGGAGCACTTCGATTTTTGTGTCGATGGGCGAACCGCGTTGCGCCGCCTGCGTTTCGATGATCCATTGCTCACCGGCTTTCGCGTCGAAACGGAAAAAGTCCTCGTCATCGGTCTGATCTGCCACCGTCGCCGCTATGCGGCCGTTCACCGCGCTGGGAACGGCGAGTTTCATCGCGGTGGCGGGCGAATTATTCGGTTCGATTTCAATAACGTCCCTCATGTCGCTCACGACGGCCT
>JACPZS010000170.1 GCA_016195385.1 Verrucomicrobiota bacterium | reverse complement strand
CTGCCGATAGTGTTTTGGTCACACGGTGGCTGGTCTTACCGCAATGACGGATCGGAATGGGCCGAACACCTCGCCAGCCACGGCTATGTCGTCGTAGGTGTTGACCACTTCGAGGGCAGTCTGGTCGTGTATCCTGATGGAACCTATCTCTACACCGATGGTTCAGACCTGACCGGAAGAGATTTGAGTGTCCAACTACTACAGCAGCGTGTCCGCGACTTCGCCGTGGTCTTGGATGAAATGGCGCGTTGGAATCAGAACGACGACTTCTTCGCCGGCCGGCTGAATGTGCAAAACGCGGCCGCGATGGGTATCTCTTATGGCGGCGGGGCAGCGGCAGAGTTCTGTCGAGTGGACCCGCGCGGCAAGGCTGCTGTTGTCTTGGAAGGCTACTTCCAGAACGTTGACACGTTGCTCGCTGTCGGCCTTTCAAAACCTGTCTTATCCATGTACCGTGGAGATACAAGCGATCTCGATCTGTTCAACAAATTGAAGCAAGACGCGGTCTGGTTTCAGATTCGATATACGGAGCACGAGAGCTTTTCCTCTTTTTATTGGATCATAACCTCCGCGACTCTCGAACGCCGGCGGGAAACAGCCCGCACGATTAGGGACTACATGCTCTGGTTCCTGAACAAGCATCTCAAGGGGAGCACGGACCCAATGCCTCCGCCAGCGAACTACCCACAAGTCTTCAATTTCAAACAGAAGTGAGCTAACATACTTTTCTCGTTCACTTCGGCCCATGCCCAGGAGAAAGTTTATTCGCAATCGAAGCAACATCCACCCGTTCGGATTTATCGGAATCCGAACGATCAAATCATGATGACACAACTTTGCGCCACGATTATTCAGTTCGGCCACACATCGAGGCCCACTTTTTTCAGCAGTGCCACGAAGCGCGGCTCGGATGTCATGCCTTTCCACGAAGGATCGGTTCGCAGGCCCCAGGAGAAATCCACGTTAACCAATTGCTCGCATCCATCCACGTAGGCATTCTCGAGTTCATCTAGCGCCTGCTCCTTGTCATCCAGCGCAGCGTGAATTTGAGCCTTGAAGTAGGGCGAGGTGTAGCGGTTGGCCGTCTGTTCATCCATTTTTTGGAGTATCGCCAGTGCATCTCCACGCCGCCCCATGAGCGCATAGACCATTCCGATTTCAGCCAGCAGTATAGGTGGGTTCCAACGCGGCCTGGCTTTCTCCAGTTGCTCAAGCGCATCCTCATACCGGCCCATCCGCCGATAACATTGGCCGAAACACATCAGCCATGCGAGTTCGTTGGGCTCTTTCCGAACCATGTCCCGGCAAAGTTCGAGCGCCCGATCGAATTGTTCTTCCAGCAAGAACTGCCACAAGGATTCATCGGGCACTTGACCCCAAGGTGGTGACTGTTGCATCGCCTTTTCCTGCTCTGCCCGCGCTGCGTCGATCCGGCCATGGCATCGCAAAGCAAGCGCCTTCGCGTCGTGCTGTCCCGGAGCCAGTTCGAAGGCGCGGCGCAGTTCGTCGTCGTAACCTTTCCAGTCGTACTCGTAACCGCCCTTGAATGCGCCGAGCCAGTAATGGCCCTCGGCGAAAGAGGGGTCAATCTCGATGGCCCGAAGTGCGCACTTTCGCACCTCGGTCATCGCCTCACGTGGCGAGCGATCGGATAAGAGCGCCATCCGATGTACCAATGCCAGAGCCGTGTGAGCCTGGGCAAAATTTTCGTCCAGGTCGAGAGCGCGATTCAAGTATTCAAACATCTGCGCACGTGCGTTGTAATCGGTGCCTTGAGTCTCCATGAAGCGGAACGCGCGCTGGTAAAGCTCGTAGGCAGACTGATTGCGGGAGAGCTTGGCAGAAACCTCTTGTTCGCGCTCGGGCCGCAGCGGTGTGCCAAGCGACATGGCGATTCTCCGAACGACTCGCAATTCGATCACCGCCAGATTGGTCAAAGCATCCTCAAAGGATTCGGCCCACAGCAAACGGTTCTGGGCCGATTCGTGGAATCCGAGCGCGATGCTCACTTGATCTCCTGAGGTCCGCACCGTTCCCGCCAGCGTATGGCGAGCATTGAACTCTTTGAGCGCCTGCCGTCGCGCCTCCTCCTCGCCGCGCTGCAGAAGCCCGATGCGACGCGGGCCGACCTTCACACCCTCGATAAGCGCCAGCCCGTCGATGAGCGCGTCGGTAATGCGGCTGCGGAGGACTTCATCCGCCTGATTCGTGCCGTCGTTACGGAAGAGGAGGACGAAGATGGAGGCGACAGGTGGTGAAGCGGCCGAGCGTTGAACGGGTGAATCGTTAAATCGGTTGAAGAGAAAGCACGCGGCGATGATAACTGCGGCGGCAGCGCCAAGCCGAATGGAGAACCGACGGGCTTTCTGCCTCGTCCGTCGGCGCTTCACGGAGCGGCCTGCGTGCAGGAGTTCTAGGTCGGCGCGCATTTCGTCCGCCGACTGATAGCGCTCGCAGCGGTCGGTGGCGCAGGCTTTGAGGAGGATGGCATTGAGTTCTAGCAGGCGGGCGTGGTCGGGGCGCGAGGCGACATCGGCGGGCAGCGCTGGGAATTCCTGGCGGTCCTTCCCGAATACCGCTTCGTAAAGCACCTTGCCCAGCGCGTAGAGATCGGCTTGTGGCGTGCCCGGTCCTTCCGGCGCGATGTAACCGGCGGTGCCCACCAGCGACCGCGCGTCATCCACGGCGGCAACAAGTCCTGCGTCGGCAAGCTTCGGCTCGTCACTCACGAAGATGATATTCGTCGGTTTCACATCGCGATGCACAAGCCCTTGTGCGTGCAGGTGCGCGAGCGCGGCCGTGAGTTTGAGGCCGAGAGTGATTACTTCGTCGGCAGGCAAAGCGCCGTGGGATTTCAGATCGGCGCGGAGAGTGCGAGGGGCGTAAAGTAAGGCAGGCATCTTGCCGGCCTCACCACTATTTGAGTTCCCCTTTGCAGCAGACAGGCTGGAAGCCTGTCCTACGTTGGCGGCGTCCGCCAGTTCCATGACGTAATAAAACCCCGCGCCGTCGGGCAGCAGGCCGAGCGTGAGAATATCGACCAGGCCTTCGTGCGCGCGCGAGATCGGCTCGAATTTTTGCAGCCCCTTGAACTCGCGGTCGAACGATTCCGCCGAGTCATGCCGGTTGCAACGCACGATCTTGACGGCCCGCAAAGTCCCAACCGCGTTGTGCGCGAGCCATACTTCGCCGTAGGCACCTTCGCCAATAACGCGCATCAACTCGTGATCGGGGATGGCGGGAGGTTGAGCGTCCTTGGTTGAAAGTGAAGAGAGCGCAGTCGAGGCGGCGGCGTGCAGAGGCGTAGCGGGATTGGGCGAATGGCCCGAGGACGATTCGGCTTGCGGCAATATTGGGATGCCCGCGTTGTCTTCCACGGTTTTGAAGTCTGTCACGCTCGCGTCCGATTGCCAGCATAACTCGGCGAAAGCAACCCGCTGAGAATTGCCTTTTAGAAACGGAGCACGGTGAACGGCGCGTCAAACCAAAGCCCGTTCAAATCGAACTGCATTTGCGGCGGATCGAATTCACCGCTGACCCAAGTGAATTCGTTGCGCGGTTGCAGAAGGCCGCAGACTTCGTCGAACATCGTGGCGTCAAAACCAATCAGGCCGTAGCGGTCGCGGCGCAGTTCGCCCTTTTCCATCGCGGCGAAAAGATGCCGCGCGTCCGCCAGCGAGCGCTTCACGATCCAGATTTCCGCCTCGGGCACTTTGACGGCGAGCTTGTGGAGTTTGTTGACGCCGCACTCGCCGCATTCGATCCACAGTTTGGGCTGAAGCTGATAGTCGAGTTGAATCATGTCCGGCTCGAACGGGATGTTGTCGTTGTGCAGACGTGCCTCGATTTGCAGCCGCTCGCGATAAAACAAAACGAACGCGAGCAGCTTGAGCGCGACGTGCGCGATGGTCTCGGTTTCATTCTGGCCGATGATGAGTTTCGCTGGCAACGGCCGCCGCCGTTCCTGGCTTTGCAAATCAAAACTGTACTTCGCGCTCACGTCGAAAATTTTGCCGCGCTACGGCTCGACGTAAACCGGCGTGCCGAGGTTGACCAGCCGCACGAGAAAGTCCGCGTTCCAGTTTGCGAGCCGGAAGCAACCGTGCGACTCGGTGCGACCCACGTCCTCGGGACGTGGCGTGCCGTGGATGCCGTAGCCCGGTTTGTCGAGGCCGATCCAAGCCGTGCCGACCGGGTTGTTCGGGCCGGCCGGAAGCATGAGCGGACGCTTCAGGCTTCGCGCTTCGGTGGATTCAGGAAAATTTTGCGGATCAAATTTGTAGTTCGGCCCGCGCGCGATGACCGTGACGCGCAACACTCCGACGGGGCGTTTCTCGACGCGGCGCGCGATGCTGCACGGAAAGTGCGCGAGCAAATTGGTGTTCGCGTCGAACGCTTCCAGCGTCCGGTCGAGAAGCCGGATACGCACGAAGGCCGCCTTCGCTTTCGGAGGTGGATATTCGGCGTTCGGAATTTTCACCAGCGTGCCGGCGATGACGTTCGTCCAGTTGATTTCCGGATTGAGCCGCCGCACCAGGTCGGGGTGCGCGTGGCCTTTTTCCGCGACGAGTTCGAGAATCGTTTCGTAATCGAGGCGGTCCTGGAGCGATTTGCCGAGCCACGTTGAGGCGATGGGACGCAACCGCGCGAGGTCGTTGGAGGAAATAAAGTAACTGGCATAAAGCGGCGCGGTGAACGAGAGCCGCGCCCTCGTCGCGGCATCCAATTCGCCCGTCACGGGAATTTTTTCCCGCGACTGGAAGGCCCGCAACGCGGCGCGGGTTTGAGAGCCTGCCACGCCGTCGAGCGAACCGGCGGAAATACCGTGCGTCGCCAGTGCCACCTGCGCTTCGAGCACAGTTTGCACGCCCTGGCCCGGCGGAGTCGGCGCGGTGACCGACGGTGTCAAAGGAGGGGTGGGCAAAATCGGAAGGGGCGGAATTTTGAAGGTGGCTGAAACTTGCGCTGATTTTGCCACGTTGATCGGCGCGTTGGAGCGCGGGGCGGTGACGATGAAATTCGTGCGCACAGCCGGCACGAGCAACAAGTTGGTTTTGGCGGACGGCGTGACGGGCGGAACCATTTGCGACGAGGGCGGCGGTTTGGTCGTTGGCCATGTCAGCCAGCCGAGAAGCACGAGTCCAGCGAGTGCCAGCAGCCACCAGCCGGCTTTACGGAGCCGCGCTGGCGTCGGCACGGTTTTGAACTTGGTGTAGATGCGCGCCATGGATTCAGTTTCGCCCGAGAATGACGCTCGGGGATTCGCAGTGAACTTTTCCAGCCGCATTGCCGGCGCGATTTGAATTGATTTGGCTTCGCACGATGGTGGTGATTGAAAATCAAAACCACGCGAGAACACAAACCAATCCCATCGCCCCAGATACAGAACCAAGTTCGGCGAAAAATTGACATCGCATGAAGCGCGCTCCGCAGCGCGCGCTTGCGATCACGCATCCACGCCCCTATAACCAGCGCATGTCGCTTCATCTTCTCTTCAGCGGCGGTTTGATAATCTGGGTGATCTTGGCGGCGAGCGCGGTCGCCATCGCCGTGGTCGTCGAGCGATTGCTGCATTATCATCGCGCGCAGATCAACTCGTCGGAGTTTTTGAATGGTGTCCGCAACGTGATGAAGCGCGACAACGTCATCGAAGCCATTTCGATCTGCGACGCCACGCCGGGGCCGGTTGCGCGGCTGGTGAAGGTCGCGTTGTTGAATCGCGAGCGTGGCCGTGACGGAATGCGCGAGGCGCTGGAGGAAGCGGCCATGCAAGAAGTGCCACGCCTCGAGGAAAAACTATCGCTCGTGGCGACGGTTGCACAGCTCGCGCCGCTGCTCGGCTTGCTCGGCACCGTGCTCGGCTTCATCAAGGTGTTCGTCCAGCTTCAAGAAGCGAGGTTGCATCCAAACTTTGGCCTGCTGGCGGGCGGGATCTGGGAGGCGTTGATCTGCACGGCGGCGGGTTTGGCGGTCGCGATTCCCTGTTACGCGGGCTACAACTATCTCGTCAGCCGCATGAACAGCATCGTGCGCGACATGGAGCGCGCGGCGACCGAAATCGTCAACATCCTCGCGAATCGACCGGCCGCGTAGCCTGATGAAATTTCCCCGCCAAGCAAAAATTTTCCGCGGCCAGCTCGACGTTGCGCCGTTCGCTGGCGTCTTCTTCCTGCTCACGATTTTTCTGCTGCTGCATTCTTCGTTCGTGCTGCCGACGGGCGTCCAGTTGCAACTGCCCGACTCGGGCGATTGGCCGGGCAACGACGTCGCGACGGTCACCGTTGCCATCGATGCGAACAAGCTTTTCTATTTCGAGCATCAAGTCATCACGGAAAAAGATTTGCAGACACGGCTGACCGAGTTGAAGCAGCGCACGAGTGAACCGCTCACGCTCGTCGTATTGGCAGATAAGAGTGTACCACTTGAAACCTTCATGCGGTTGCAGCGGATCGCGCACGCCGCCGGCATCACATCCGCCGTGCTGGCCGGACATCCGCCGGAGCGCGAAGTATCGGCGAAGTTGCCGCGTTAGCATGAATTCACCGGACACGGAATTGAAGCGTTGGTCGAGTGGAAAATGGGCGCTGGTAATGATTTTTATTTTCGCGCTGCAGGTGATCCTCGCGCTGCGTCTATCCAGTCCTGCAAAAATCGAAGCGCTTCCGGCCTTGCCGCAAAAGACCTGGCTGTTGCTTTCGCCGCCGCCGCCAGACTCGCGGTGGGCGGAAGCGTTCACGATTCACAATCCGACATTATTCGCGCAGGGGAGCACGCTGGGATTTTCCGGCGAAGCGTGGTTGAACGCGCGCCCCGCAGTTCACCGGCTCACCGACTGGACGAATCCGCCCTTCTGGTTGCGGGCCGTTACGAATTCACTCGGTGTCGCGTTTCGCACCTACGTGCAAACGAACCTGCCGAACGTGGCGGGCATCGCCGCCACGACCGAGCCGCCGCTCTTCAAACTCCCCGCACTGGATTCATTGCTGGCCACGCAATCCGAATTTTCGGTGGAAGGCGATCTGGTGGACTGGCGTCCGCTCTGGAATGAACCGTTGCCCTTGATTGCGCAAAGCGAGTTCATCACCAATTCCGTCGTCGAACTACTGATCGATGCCAAGGGCCGTTTGCTCTCGCACACGCTCCTGACCTCCAGCGGCATGCACCTGGCCGATGACCTGGCGCTGGAACGCGCGCGCCAGGTGCGGTGGCAGCGAACGGCGACGAACGGCGTGGAAATTTCCCCGACCAGACCGCGTCCACTCCGGGGCCGGCTGGTTTTTCACTGGCTGACCGCCCCGCCCACCAACGGGACGAACACCCTCGTGCCTGGGCCACGTTCATGACTCCCGAAGCGCTGTTGCTGGCGTACGTGGTTTCTTTACTTGCGGCGCTTTCCGCCGCCGCCCTATATTTTGACTTTCGACGGAAGCGCTTCGAGCCGGCTCCGAGCGAAGATCGGATTTTCCGGTGCGCCCAATGTGCGTTCGTTTACACGGACGACCCGGACGTGGATCGCTCGCGGTGCCCGCATTGCGGCACGTCGAACGAACGGATCAGTTTTTAACCGAATCACCCCGCGCGCCGAAACCCGGCCTGCCAAACGGGGTGCATTTTTATTTCAGGAACAAATTATTATGGGAATGTGGATCGGTCGGAATCGCAAGGCGCGTGTCACTTATGGCTTCGATGAAATCGCTCTCGTGCCCGGCGAGATCACCATCAACCCCGCCGAGGTGGACACCAGTTTCCAGATCCCCAAACCGGACGGTGGCGTCATCAAACTCAGCATCCCCATCATCGCCAGCGCGATGGATGGCGTGACCGACGTGAAGTTTTGCATCGAGATGGGCAAGCTCGGTGGACTCGGCGTCATCAACCTCGAAGGCGTGCAAACGCGCTACGACGATCCCGCCGAAGTGCTGGATAAGATCACCAAGGCCGACAAGGATGAAGTCACCGAGCTGATTCAAAAAGCTTACCTCGAACCGATTAAGCCCAAACTCATTTCCCGGCGCATTCATGAATTGAAGAAAGCCGGCGTGCTCGCCGCCGTGAGTTCCATCCCGCAAAAAGCCGAGGAGTTTGGCAAAATCGCCCAAGATGCTGGCGCGGACCTCTTCATCGTGCAATCCACAGTTTCGACAGTGCGCCACATCTCCACGCAGTACAAGTCGATGGAACTCTCCAGGTTCTGCAAAGAGATGAAAATCCCGGTCATCGTCGGCAACGCGGTGACCTACACTGTCACCCTCGAATTGATGCAATGCGGCATTGCCGGCGTGCTCATCGGCGTCGGTCCGGGCGCGGCTTGCACGAGCCGCGGTGTGCTCGGATTAGGCGTGCCGCAAGTCACGGCCACCGTTGATTGCGCGGCGGCCCGCGATCATCATCACAAGAAAACGGGCAATTACATCCCCATCATCACCGACGGCGGCATGAGCAAGGGCGGCGACGTTTGCAAAGCGCTGGCCTGCGGTTCGGACGCGGTCATGGTCGGCAGCGCCTTCGCGCGCGCCAAGGAAGCGCCGGGCCGCGGCAACCATTGGGGCATGGCCACGCCGCACGCAAATCTACCGCGCGGCACGCGCATCAAAGTCGGCGTCACCGGCTCGTTGAAACAAATCCTCTTCGGCCCGGCGACGGTCGATGACGGCTCGCAAAACCTGGTCGGAGCCATCACCACTTGCATGGGCAACGTGGGTGCCTCCACGATCCGCGAGTTTCAGGAAACCGAAATCATCATCGCTCCCAGCATCAAAACCGAAGGCAAACTTTTCCAGACCGTGCAAAGCGTCGGCATGGGCACAAGGTAGATTTTTATTTCGAAACTCAATTCGCCCGCACGCTCCGCAAGTTTTGCCGTCCTCTCATCTCGCGACGCGGGCGAATTCTTGAAATCGCTGAGCCTCGCCGCCATTGCGCCAATCTAAGATTCACAAACCGCGCGCTGTTGGTCACTATCGCGCATTGATGCCACGTTCGCGTTACTGGCGATTTGTTGCCCTGCTGCTTTTGCTCGCCTCTTTGGTGGCCAGCCGTTGGTGGCCACGCCGAGCGATCGGAACCAATGGACGCTCTGCTGTCACCAACGCTGGCCGGACACCAACTGATGCCGAGGCCCGCGCGTTCCTTGACTTAGAAGCTCGCGAGCGCGAAGCGGAACGCACCGTTTGGACCGCAGAATTGGAGGCGCAACGACACGAGGATGTTTTCCTAAACCTCTGGGATTCGCTCAATATTTCTGCCGATCCACTAGGAACACTTTCTGAATTTACTTTCGACAAACTTCGCCTCGTGAACATCCCGGAGTCGGGTTCGCTTCCAGAACTACCGCACGGCATCCGCCGATTTGCTTATGTACTAACAACGATTACCGTCGGCCCTCCTTATTTCACTTTGAGCGAATGGCGCGCGACGTTGTCACGCTGGCGCACGGAGGGCTGGCAGCTTGGCCGCACAAGCTGGCATGAAACGCAGTTTCATCCCGCCACCGCGCAAGTGCCGGCGTATTCCGTCATCTCGGCCACCGCGCAACTCACCAACACGAACCGCAACGAGCGCGCGATCCTCCGCGGCGAACTTTCCGTCGAGTGGAAGACTGGCGGCAACTCCGCTTCGCCGCCGGTTCCGACGGTGATTGGCGCGGACAAATTTGAATGGTTGACCCGCGTTGGCCCACCGCCATTCACGGAAAATTTTACAGCTGAACTGAAGCCGCAGCCGGGATCGTCCTTCGTCGATCCATTGCTCTTGAGCGATCTCGACGGAGACGGATTTTCCGAAATCGTGTTAGTCGGCGCGAACAAACTTTTCCGCAACCGGGGTGGTTCGTTCCAGGAAGAAACGCTGGCGGTGCTTCCACCCGGACGTGTATTTGCCGCCGTGCTGGCGGACTTGAACAGCGATGGTCGTGCTGATCTTCTCGTCGCCGGAGCCGATGGACTCACGCTGTTCGAGAACGATGGTCATGGAAAATTTCCCGGTGCCGGCAAACTCGTTTGGCGTGCGCCGTCGCCACTCAAACACCCTCAAGTCATCACCGTCGGTGATATTGACGGCGATGGCGATCTCGATGTCTGGCTCGCGCAATACAAAGTCCCGTATCAGAGCGGCCAGTTCCCAACGCCGTACTTCGACGCGAACGACGGCTTTCCGTCGTATCTGTTACGCAACGATGGCGCGGCGGGCTTCACCGACATCACCAATGGTTCTAATTTGGTTGCAAAACGGTTTCGTCGAACTTACAGCGCGTCGTTGGTGGATTTGGACGGCGACGGCGATCTCGATTTGGTAAACGTGAGTGATTTCGCGGGCGTGGATATTTTTCTCAATGACGGGCAGGGGCATTTTACCGATGTGACCAGCGGCTTAGGCGACGCGCGCCACTTGTTTGGGATGGCGCACGCGCTGGCTGACATGAACGGCGATGGTCGAATCGATCTGTTTGCTCTCGGCATGGACTCGCCTACTGCGATACGGCTGGATGCGCTGGCTTTAAGCCGCCCCGGCTTTGCGCAACCGGCCGCGAAACGCGCGGCGATGATCTACGGCAATCGGCTTTTCCTCGGAGGGCCAAACGGATTGCAAATGGCGCCATTTGCCGATCAACTCGCGCACGCGGGCTGGTCGTGGGGCGCATCACTGTTTGATTTTGACAACGACGGCCAGATCGATGTGGCGATCGCCAACGGCCACGAAACACGTCCGAGCGTGAAGGATTACGAGCGCCAGTTCTGGTTGCACGACATTTTCGTCGGCAACTCGTCGAACGATACGGTCGCCAATCTTTACTTTGGTTCGGCCTCCGCGCGGCGCGTGGCGGAGCACGCTTCGTACGGCGGTTGGCAGGACAATGTGCTCTTCCAAAATCTCGGCGGGAACAAGTTCGCGGACGTGGCGTTTCTCCTCGGCGTCGCCGTGCCGGAAGATTCGCAGAACCTCGCCAGTGACGACGTGGACGGTGATGGCCGGCTCGATCTCGTAGTGACGACCTTCGGCACGTGGCCGGAACGGCGGCAACATCTGCGTATATTTCACAACGCCACGCCCGACGTTGGGAACTGGATTGACTTTCGGCTCGACGCGTCGCTCCGGCCGTGGACGGGGGCGCGCGTGCGTGTGGAAACCGTCCGCGGCACGCAAACGCGCTGGCTGGTGACGGGCGACTCGTATCGATCGGAACACGCGCCTGCCGCGCATTTCGGGCTGGGCGATGCCACAACAATCACACGCGCTGAAATTTTCTGGCTGGACGGATCGCGCACGGATTTGTCCGCATTGCGGATCAATCAGTGGCATCAAATCAATCCCTGACGAGGCAATAGATCTTGAATTGATCGTTCACCAGGATTTCGTCGCGCGAAACTCACTTGGAGCGCGACCGGCCGCTTCTCACAGTCGAGTCGCTCAATGATACTCCTGCACGGTCTTGACGCCGTAGCCATTTCGCTTTAGCGCGCCGATGCCGAGGGCGGCAGCCCGCGCGCCACTGAGCGTCGTCATGATCGGCGTGCCCGTGTAAACGGCCGTCGTGCGGATCTTCACTTCGTCGGCGCGCGGCGCCTGGCCGGCGGGCGTGTTGATGACGAGCTGGATTTCGCGGTTCTTGAGGAGATCGACCGAGTTGGGCCGGCCCTCGGACAATTTGAAAATGCGGCGCACTTTCAGCCCGGCTTTTTCCAAAACGTCCGCGGTTCCCGACGTGGAGATGAGTTCAAATCCCAGTTCAGCAAATTGCTTGGCGACCGCGGCGACTTCGGTTTTGTGCGCGTTACTCACGCTGATGAAGACACTGCCGCTCATGGGCAGCGGCGAGTTCGCGGCCATCTGGGACTTCGCGTAGGCGATGCCGAGGTCGGCGTCGAGGCCCATCACCTCGCCGGTCGAACGCATCTCCGGCGAAAGTAAAATATCCTGGCCGTGGAAGCGATTGAACGGAAACACGGACTCTTTCACGGCCCAGTAGTCGGTCCAAATCTCCTGAGTGAAGCCGAGTTCTTTCAAAGTTTTTCCGGCCATGACTTTCGCCGCCAGCTTCGCCAGCGGCACTCCAATGGCCTTGCTGACGAAGGGCACGGTGCGCGAGGCGCGTGGGTTCACTTCCAACACGTAAACCGTCTCACCTTTCACCGCGTACTGCACGTTCATCAAGCCAACGACCTTCAACTCGCGAGCCATCGCGTGGGTGTACCGGCGAATCGTTGCGATGACCGACTTTGAAAGCGTATGCGGCGGCAGCACCATGGCGGCGTCGCCGGAATGCACGCCAGCGAATTCGATGTGCTCCAGCATCCCGCCGATGACAATGGTGCCTTGCGCCGGGTCGGCGAACTGCCCCACGTCGGTGATGCAATCCACGTCCACTTCCGTCGCGTCCTCCAAAAATTTGTCCACGAGCACGGGGCGATCCGGCGAAGCTTCGACGGCAAAGCGCATGTAGTGCTGCAATTCCGCGTCGGAATACACGATCTGCATCGCGCGGCCGCCGAGCACGAAGCTCGGCCGCACCAGCACCGGGTAGCCAAGCTTTTGAGCGGCGTCGAGCGCCTCGGCTTCGTTCGTCGCGAGACCATTCGGCGGCTGCGGAATGTCAAGCTTGTGCAGCATGGCCGCGAAAAGCTTGCGATCCTCGGCGATCTCAATGTTCTGGGGCGACGTGCCGATGATGTTGACGCCATTCTTCTGGAGGCCGAGAGCGAGGTTGAGCGGCGTCTGTCCGCCAAATTGCGCGATGGCACCCCAGCATTTTTCGCGTTCATAAATGTGCAGCACGTCTTCCAATGTGAGCGGTTCAAAGAAAAGTTTGTCGCTCGTGTCGTAGTCGGTCGAAACCGTTTCCGGGTTCGAGTTCACCATGATGGTTTCAAAACCATCCTCCTTCAAAGCGAAGGCCGCGTGGACGCAGCAATAGTCGAACTCGATGCCCTGCCCGATGCGATTGGGTCCGCCTCCGAGGATCATGACCTTCTTCGCGGTGTTGCCTTTCACT
>JACPZS010000169.1 GCA_016195385.1 Verrucomicrobiota bacterium | reverse complement strand
GCGCGACACGGGCCTGCTCAAGTTGAACGAAGACATCGTCGTGCCGCGCGGACGATTGGAGGAACTTTTTCAGTTCGCCGAAAAGTTGCAGCGCCGGCACGGCCTGCCGGTCGCCTGCTTTGGCCACGCTGGAGACGGCAACATCCACGTCAACATTATGGTGGACGAGGCCGCGCCCGGTTCGGCGACCCGACGCGATGCTGCGCTCGATGAACTTTTTCAAGGCGTGCTCGTGCTTGGCGGTGTCATCACGGGCGAACACGGCGTCGGTCTTGCCAAGAAACCGTGGTGGCCGCTGGCGGCCTCGGTGGAAGTGCGCGACTTGCACGCGCGCATCAAACACGCGCTCGATCCGCACGACATCTTGAACCCCGGCAAATTTCTTGGAGCCAAATCCCGGGATTGAAGCTTGTCGGAGATCCCGGTGCCAACTTTGCGGCACGGCCGCAGGAATCTGGCCTTCCCAAAAATTGCGCCAGCACGCGGAGGCCCGGAATCAAGTAGCCATGGTGCTGCGAAGACAGTCAAATTTCTCAGTGCAATTAGAACTCCGATCCGATAATAGATGACCTATGCCCAGCTACCGACCTGGTTCATCATTCCGTTGTCGCGGGTTTACGCTCATCGAGTTGCTGGTGGTCATCGCGATCATTGGCATCTTCGCGTCGCTGCTGTTGCCAGTCCTTTCCAAAGCCAAGCAGCAGGCGCACCGGATCACCTGCCTGAACAACCAGAAACAGTTGGCGCTGACGTGGACGCTCTACAGTGGTGACTTCGAGGAAAAATTGGTCCCCAACGGATCACAGGAGGGCATTGGCCGGGAAACGCTTTGGGTCGGCGGCGCGTATCATAATTTTCGTCCGGCGTTCACGAATACACAGTTTCTCCTCGATAAACGCTTCGCCGCTTTTGCGGGTTATCTCCAATCGCCAACAATTTACAAGTGTCCCTCGGACAGAACGACCATTGTCATGGAGCATGGCCGGCCCGTGCCGCAGGTGCGCAGCTACGCCATGAATCTTTATCTTGGGCCGACTTCGTCGATGGCCGACCGCTTGTCACCGAAATATCAATCCTACCGGCGCGCGACACAGATCGGCTCGCCCGCCGGCATATTTTTGTTTCAGGATTTGACGCCACAGAGTCTTTGCACGCCGGCATTCATCGTCGAAATGCCGGGAGCCGGAAATGAGGAATGGTTTCATCTGCCCGCCACGCATCACAACAACGGCGGCGTGGTTTCGTTTGCCGATGGCCACACCGAGGCGCATCGCTGGCTGGATCCGCGCACGATTCGTTCGACCACCATTGGCCAGCGCCTCGCGCATAACGTCCCAGCGCGCACAAGTCGGGATTTGGCGTGGGTGCGCGAACGCACGTCTGTGCTTAAATGAGTTCGGTACGACGGAACATGAACCGCATTCTCGTGAGGATTTTTCGAGGCTGCACGCTGGCGGTCGTGTTTGGAATTTCTTCCAGCCTCGCACAAACGAAGCCACTCGCTCCCAATGCTTCGTCGCTCGCGTCACAACTCCAGCTCTGGCTCAAAGCGGATTCGCTGACGCTGACCAACGGCGATCCAGTGGCCGTGTGGCCGGACAGCAGCGGTCATGGCCGTGATTTCTCGCCGACGCGCGGTGCGCGACCGGATGGTGCTGGCGCGGCACCGACGTTCATTTCAGAAAGCTCGATCAACAAACGCATCGCCGTGCACTTTGCAGCGGAGAGCGGCCTGGCCTCGTCGCCTGACAATCGTGTGGAAATTTCTGGTGACGCCGCGTTCACGATGCTGCTCGTACTGCGACTGTTTGAAAACGAATCCTCGCCCGGTCCCGGAATTCTTTTTGGCTTCGGCGATCCCACTGCAAAAAGCGATCCCAGCAGGCCACGCGCGGCATTTCTGCAAATCAATCGCGGAGCCGAAACCACACTGCGCCTCGGCGGCGGCTGGAACCACGACGCAGCGCCGCCGCCTGGAACTCCCGAGCCGCTGCAAGATCGTTCCACCATCGTGACGATCACCAAATCGCCCGGCTCGTTTCGCGGCACCACGCGCTTTTATCTCAACGGTTCCCTGGCGGGCGAGTCGCTCGCCGGCAGCGACGCCGTTCCCGATTTCGCGCATCGCTCCGACATTGGTGCATTCATGGGGCATGTCCAGAATTGGGCTGGCGGTTTCGCGGGCGATGTCGTCGAGGTGATTTTGTACAACGCCGCGCTATCGGACGCGGATCGCGAAGGCGTCGAACTTTATCTCGCCGGAAAATACGCGTTGACAGTGCCGTCGATGCTCAAACCGCCCGCGCTCAAAGTTTCGCCGGAGCAAAAATCCTGGTGGGCGTTTCAAGCGGTGAAAAAGACCAGCCTGCCGGCGGTGAAAAACTCAAGTTGGATTCGTTCGCCCATCGACGCTTTCGTGCTGACAAAACTGGAAGCGCGCGGTCTGCGTCCCGCGCCAACTGCGGACAAGCGAACGTTGCTGCGCCGGCTTCACTTCGATCTCACCGGCCTGCCGCCGACGCCGCAGGAGTTGCGCGAATTTCAGGCCGACTCTTCGCCGTTTGCGTTCAGCAACGCCGTCGAGCGCCTGCTCGCGTCGCCGCGTTACGGCGAACGCTGGGGGCGGCATTGGATGGATGTCGTGCGCTACGCGGACACGGCCGGCGACAACGCGGACTATCCCGTGCCCGAGGCGCGGCTGTATCGCGACTACATCATCGATGCGTTCAACATGGACAAGCCGTACGCTCAATTCATCCGCGAGCAACTGGCTGGCGACATTCTCGCACGTGATGCGTCGGGCGAGCAGCGCGCCGAGCGCATCGTGGCCACAGGCTTTCTCGCTCTCTCGCGACGCTACGCCACCGCGCCGTTCGAGTTCATGCATCTCACCATCGAGGACGCCATCGAGACGACCGGCCGCACGTTCCTCGGCATGACGTTTCGTTGCGCGCGCTGTCACGATCACAAATACGACCCCGTTGCGAAGGAGGATTACTATTCGCTCTACGGGGTCTTCGCGAGCACGCGCTTTCCCTACGCTGGCTCGGAAGAATTTGCGTCGAAAAATTTTCCGCGCACCGGCTTCGTGCCGCTGGCGTCGTCAGCGGACTGGACGGACAAAGATTTGGAAAACCACCGGCTCGTCGCGGCACTGCGCGCGGTGATGGTGCCGCTGGAAAAGCAACTCGAAGCCGCGAAGACGAATGCCGAATTGAAGAAAACCGTCGAAGCTCAACTCAAGCCGCTGCGCGTGGAGTTGAAGCGCCGCGATAAATTTGGCGCGCCGCCCGACGTGCCGGTCGCCTACGCCGTCACCGAAGACAAGCCGTGGAATGAATTCATCCACGTGCGCGGCGAGCCAGCGGACCAGGGCGTTTTGACCTCACGCCGCGCGCCGGGGTTTTTGGGTGTGCATGGCGAACTGAACATTCCGGATGGCGCGAGCGGGCGGCTGCAACTTGCCGAATGGATCGCGAGCGAAGCCAATCCGCTCACGGCGCGCGTGATGGTGAACCGGATCTGGCAACACCACTTCGGCAAGGGGCTGGTTCACACTCCCTCCAACTTTGGCCTGCGCAGCGAACCGCCAACGCATCCAGAGTTGCTCGACTTCCTAGCGGACTATTTTGTTGAACACAACTGGTCGGTGAAAGCGATGCACCGGCTCATCCTCAATTCAGCGACGTGGCAACAGACTTCGCTTTGCGCCACTGAACCGCGTGATCCTGCCAATGATTTGCTCTGGCGCATGGATCGCCGCCGGCTCGACGCTGAATCCATTCGCGACACAATGATGTTTGCGGCGGGCACGCTGAACTTGGAACGCCCCGGCCCGCATCCATTTCCAAAATTCGAGGAATGGGCGTGGACGCAGCACAATCACTTCAAAGCGGTTTACGATTCGGATCGGCGCAGCGTTTATCTGATGCGCCAGCGCATCCAGCGCCATCCCTACCTCGCGCTGTTCGATGCCCCGGATGCCAACGTGTCCACCGACACGCGCACCGATTCCATCGTGCCGTTGCAGGCGCTCTACTTGATGAACAACCCCTTCGTGGAAACGCAAGCGGCGGCGCTCGCACGGCGCGTAATCGGTGCCGCAGCCGACAACAGCGAACGAACGCGGCTCGCCTGTAAACTGGCGTGGTCACGTGATCCCAGCCCAAGTGAAATAAACAAGGCGAGTGAGTTTCTCTCGCGCATGCACGACGAACTGGCGCGTACGGGAATGCAACCGGACAGTCTCGACGAAGCGGGTTGGACGAGCTACGCGCGCGTGCTGCTGACGGCGAATGAATTTTTCTACATCGATTGAAATTTTATGAACCGCTCCCTCAGTCGCCGTGATTTTTTGAAACGTTCCGCCGGTTGTGCGGGCGCGGTCGGCCTCGGACTTTACTCGCGGCTGTCGCTGGCCGCGGCGTTGCAGGATGGACAGCCGCTCGCGCCGAAGCCGTCGCATTTTCCGCCGCGCGCAAAACAGCTCCTGTTCGTTTTTCTCACCGGCGGTTTTTCGCATCTCGACACTTTTGATCCGAAGTCGAAATTGCAGTCGCTGCATGGCCAGCCGATTCCCGCGTTCGGTCTGCGCGCGGACGAATCGAAGCCGTTGCCCTTGCTGCGCTCGCCGTTCGAGTTCCAGCAATGCGGGCGCTCGGGACTTTGGATTAGCGACCTCTTCCCGAACCTGCGCAGCGTGGCGGATGAATTGTGCGTCATTCGCACGATGCACACGGACATCGTCGAGCACTTTCAGGCGACGCTGGCGATGCACACGGGTTCCTCGACGATTCCGTTGCCGAGCCTCGGCGCGTGGTTGAGCTACGGACTGGGCACACTCAACGCGAACCTGCCGTCGTTTGTCGTGCTCGCGGAGCATCTGCCCTACGCGGGCGCGCAAGTGTGGGACAGCAATTTTTTGCCGCCGCATCATCAAGGGATGCGCGTCGTGCCTAGTAACGAACCAATCGCGAATTTGAAGTCCACCGCGCGCTCAGTCACGCTGCATGAGTTGGAACAAATCATGTTGCGCGATGTGAACGAAGAACACGCGCGGTTGCGGCCGGATGATTTGAAGCTGCGTGCGCGGATGCAAACTTTCGAGACAGCGGAAGGCATGATGAAGGAAGCGCCCGAAGTGCTCGACATCGCCCGAGAAAGCGACGCGACGCTGGAACGCTACGGCGTGAAAGCCGGCGACAAAAAATCCTTCGCGTGGCAGTGCGTTGTCGCGCGAAGGCTGCTCGAACACGGCGTGCGCGTCGTCGAACTCATCGACACCGGCGCGCAGGACAACTGGGATTCCCACGGCGACATGGCCACGCATCGGCCCAAGGCGCAGCGCGTCGATCGGCCGCTGGCGATCTTAATGCAGGATTTGAAGCAACGCGGCTTGCTCGACGAAACTCTGGTCGTGATCTGTACGGAATTCGGTCGCACGCCGTGGAGCGACAGCGGCAACGGCAAGGGCCGAAATCATTACGCCAAAACATTCTCCTGCCTGCTCGCAGGCGCAGGCGTGCGCGGCGGCACGGCTTATGGCGAGACTGATGAATTTGGGTCGGCGATTATCGCCAATCCGGTTCACGTGAACGACTACCACGCGACGATTTTGCATTTGATGGGATTGGAGCACACACGCTTGACGTATCGTTATGCGGGCCGGGATTTCCGCCTGACGGATGTCGCGGGGAACGTCATTCGCGAAATCCTCGCCTGAGAAATTCGTCTATGCGGCCGGCCGGCGCGTTGAGGCAAGTGGCAATCTCAAAACGACCGGTATTGAGCGCACAAGCTCGCTCCTGCCTGAATAACCGCCCTCATTGCGAGTCAACAAGAGCGATTGACAGAGGGCAATGAGACCGTAAACTGCTGCTTATTCATGAAAAAGGAATCCAATTGGCCGTCCACTTGGAAGGGGATTGGCACCAAATTGGATCGCTACATTGACGTAATTGAATTTGACGGGCACAGCTAGTTGCGGACTCGGATCGGCCCGACGACCAAAGCGATCCATTTTGGCAGGCTGGCATTCTTTTTCAGATCGCGAGAGACGGGAAACTCAACCTGGAGTCGGAAGCGAAATTAAACAAGGAGTATCAAAAACCATGAATGGGTACCTTCGCCAGGTACGGCACGCTTTTCTTTCGCTGACTCTGTTCCTCGGAGCCCACCTGTTATTCAGCGAAGTCGCGTTTGCCGGAAATCAGTTTGTCCGGATCAACGAGATCATGGCCGGGCTTAATGGCGATTCGAGCCTTCAGTTCGTAGAGTTGGTTGCCCAGGACAACTCACAGAAACAATGGGGACCCCAATCCGGCGAACTCGTAGGCCGGACGATGCTCGTGTTCTTCGACCAGACGGGGAGCCAAACAGGCAGATATGTCTTTCCGTCCGATCCTGCTGCGGGAGCGTTCACTGTACTTGTCGCCACGCAGGAGTTTGCTGATTTCGCCGGAATTGCACCGGATTTCATCATGCCCAAAGGGATCATGCCCATCGCGGGCAAGATCAGCTTCAGAAATAATCCCGATGCTGGCGCAACGGCTGCAGCGATCAATGTTTGCCTCTCCTATGGAGGCAGCTCCTTTACGGGCGACACGGAGGGGGCTGGTCCAGCCAATGCAGCCAGTCTTTCTATTTTGGATTCCCAGAGCCTGCGGCGAATGCAGAACTTCAGCGCCGGGAGTTTCGGAACCAGCGGACAACTGAACGGCGATTTCGCGCTCGGTATCCCGACCCCGTCCAGCACGCGAAATAATGGGAACAGCGCCAACATTGAACAAAATCTCCTCGGCGAAATTGTCTTGCCCATCGCCGATTCTCAAGCGAATCAGGGCCGGAACCTTTTTATGCGAGAAACGTTCCTCGGTAACGGCCGAACGTGTGCAACGTGCCATATTCCTGCGGAACGGTTCAGCCTGCCGCCAGCCCGGGTGGCAATGTTGCCAGATTCAGACCCGCTCTTTATCAACGAGCAAAACGTCAACCGGCTGATCATCAACAGCCTCGGCTCGACGAACCCGGCAGCCTCTTCGGGCACCACTCAGCCTAGCGATTTTCAACTCGGCGGCATTATCTCGGGAAGCCTGGGCGGCAGCGCCCGGGTGTTGGCTGGGACCGGGAATTCCTATCTCGTCATTGGAGGCAGCAACTTGAATGTTTCCGGCAACGTGATCGGTGATTTAAAAGGCAACCGCGGGACGCTGGTTTCCTTCACCGCCGGCAACCTCGCCGGCCCGACGCCGTCGAACACTGATACGAATGGGCTGGAGAATAGTAGCTTGTTGCGCGTTTCCAGGGCGTTGATTCTCGAAAATATCAATGGGTTCACTCAAAATGGATTCATGCGCGGATCCCCTTCGCTCATGAATTTGAAGTTTACGGCCCCGTACGGTTTGAGCGGGAATTTCCCCGACCTGCAAAGCTTCGCGGCCGGTGCCGTGCGCCAGCATTTTCCACGCAGCCTCAACCGCACACAGGACGTGGATTTCCGTGCGCCCACTACTCCGGAGCTGGATGCCTTGGCTGCTTTCCAAAACAGCCTGACACTGCCAGCCAACGAGGATTTTGATGAAGCCCATCAATTTGATCGTTTCCTGACGACCAGTTCGCAGCGAGTTGGCCGTGATGCCTTCTTCGGCTTCGCGTTGTGCAGTGCTTGCCACGGCGGCAAAACTTTGTCGCAGAGCGACGGCCGGTTCGGAACGACGGCGGGAGTGAATGAAAGTTTTAACACCGGCGTGATGCGAAGAGGGATTAACCTAAACGGTGCAATACCGACGGAACAGGATGTGGGACAACCATCAAATACGCGCCGCTTCAGCGTGCCAAGTTTGATCGGTGCCGGCCGCACTGCGCCGTTTTTCCACGAAAATTCAGCCGATGGACTCGATCAGGCCGTTATCTTTTATGACAGTTCAGATTTCGGACTTTCTCCGGCGTCCGCCCAGATTGGCGGCACGCTCCCGGTTGGCAACGTCATCCAAGACATTGCTGCATTCTTGCAGGTAGTTGGTGAAGAATCTTCCGGCACGCCAACTATCGCGGGAATTGTTCAATTGCCGACGTTGAACGACAATGCCGCTACGCTCCCATTCCTGACCGTGACCATTGCTGATCCGGACACGCCTCCCCAGCAATTGACCGTCGTGGTG
>JACPZS010000159.1 GCA_016195385.1 Verrucomicrobiota bacterium | reverse complement strand
GCGCGCAGCCTCTCCATCGCCACCATCGTGCCGGATGGTTCCGACCTCTGGATCGGCGGCGCGTTCGACCGGATCGACAATCTGACGGTGAATAACGTCGCGCGCTGGGACGGCACGCAATGGCACGCGCTGGGCACCGGCGTTGGAACCGGCCCGAACGCTTCCGTCACCGGACTCGATGTCAGCACGGACAGGGTTTACTTGACCGGGACGTTCACTACCGCCGGCAGCAAAGGCTCGCGTTACTTTGCCATCTGGCACAAATCGAGTACGCCGACGGAAATTATCGTCAACTCGACGAGCGATCTGCCGCAAGACCCGGCGGTAACTTGCTGTTGCGACACGGGCAAGAAACTCGCCGATGGCGTGACGCCTGAATGCACCCTGCGCGCGGCCATCCAGGTGGCGAACAAGCGGCCAGGCAAAGACAACATCAAGTTTGCCATTCCCTCCGCTGATCCCAACTTCCACTCAGGCGTGCCCCGAATTCAACCGCAGACGGGCCTGCCGGACATCACCGATCCGATTTCGATTGATGGCTGGTCGCAGAATCAGAATGCCATGACTCCGCCTGTTGAGTTGAGTGGAAAAGCCCTGCCGCGTTATTTCGTGGGTTACGAAAATGGCCAGGGCGATAAGCCTCTCTTTCGCGATCAATACAAGACCAGCGGCTTGGTGCTGGCAGGTGGGAACAGCGAAGTACGCGGTTTGGTCATCAACTACTTTCCATTCGCCGCCCTCGATCTCAAGAAAGGTAACAACCTTATCCAGGGAAACTTCATCGGCATGGATGCAACTGGCACGATCTCGCAGGGCAACTCGTTCTTCTGGAATTATGGGACTGATGCTCAGGTTCTCGTGGAATCCGGTGGCAACCAGATTGGTGGAGTCGGTGCGCGAGCCGGCAATGTCATCTCCACCGGTGCTGGATGGATTTTCAATTACCCGGAGCACCCAGATTATGTATTCAAGTACCGCGCGACCGGCGGCGCTTTGGGCATTGATCTAAGTGGTCCCGACAACGTTGTGGAAGGAAACATCATCGGCCTGAGACCTGATGGCACGTCACGCTTCCAAGCCTTGCCAGATGATCCTGCGGTTGACGGGGACGGCGGACCAACCCGAGGTTCCGTTGGAATCGTGATATCCCAAGGAGGCACCAACAGCCGAATCGGGGGCTCGGCCCCGGGGACAGGAAACGTCATCTCCGAGTTTGGCCTTGCCATCTATCTGCTTGTAGGTGGATGCCAAATCGAAGGCAATCGGATCGGAACTGACATCACGGGAACCACGGCCTTTCCAAACTTGATTGGCGTTCTAGTGGATGTTCATCGCGGCAACGTGATTGGCGGCAGCAATCCAACAGCGGGAAACGTTATTTCGGGGAATGGCGTGGGAATTCTCGTTAAGGCTGCAGATACTCCCGTGATTCAGGGGAACGACATTGGAGTGCAGGCTGATGGTGTCACGCCATTGTCAAATGGCGTCGGTGTATGGCTGGCTTACTCTGGCTTTAATGGTAGAGGAGGACCGCAAGTGCTTGCTAATGTCATCGCTTTCAATGCCCGGTGCGGAGTGGTAGTGGGAGGGGACATCGCACTTGGAGAATATCCATCGGATCTCAACGTAATCCAAGGTAATTGGATTCACGATAACGGCAAAGGGCAGGATGTCCTCGACCTCTTAACTTCCCAAGGCGCGCGGCTAGGCGACATTTTCAATGTTTTTGCCGTGAGGGATGGGTTCGCTGGTGACGGGGCTGGAATATATGTCTTGGGCGGGGCCAGCAATCGCATCACGGGAAATATGATTTATGGAAATCGCGGTTTGGGGATCAGCCTGAAAGGAGCTACCCAGCCGCCTGCCGGCGCAGCCAGCAGTCCGGTGTTAAATGACTTCGACGATTTTGATCACGGCTCTAACGAGCGGCAAAACTTTCCCGTCATCCGCTCCGCCGAAGGTCCCCTTGGAACGGTAACGCTGGAGGGATTCCTCAGAACCAAACCAAGCTCACAGCCCTATCTCATCGAAATATTCGCAAGCCAGGCTGCCCATCCAAGTGGTTACGGTGAAGGGGAAACGTTTCTCGGCTCCTTTTCCGCATTGGTGGGATTTGGAGGCTCAGCGACTTTCACCCAAGATTTCGCGCTGCCTCCTAAACCATTGTTCTGGATCACCGCGACGGCGACCGATGAATTCGGCAACACGTCGGAGTTTTCACCGGCCATACTGATGCAAGGACTCACGAGAACTTTCCCGAACAAAGGCATCAGCGACGCCGTGCAGCAACAAGTGCCCGGCGGCAACGGCAGCCTGCATTCGGTCAGTGCTGGCTCGCGCGGGAACCTGCAACTCCAAGGCGGCGCGGGCGGCCTTTCGGTGGGTGGCGCGGGCGACACGCCCGCCCCGCTCGGCGACCCGCCGAGCGGAACGACCGCCGCGTCCAAGCGTTCAGGCGAATCGCCTGAACGCACCGGCCAGTGGCCCGTGCTACCTCAGAGCGTTGCCGCTGCCACGGGCGACGGCAACGGCGACGGCATTCAAGATTATCTCCAAGCCAACGTCGTCTCTTTCCCTGGCATCTCTGGCAAATGGATCACGCTGGCTTCGCCCGCCAACACCGCGCTCGAAAACGTCGTCCCTTCCGGCCCGCCGGACTTCACGAACCTTCCCACCGGCTATACGTTTCCGCTCGGCTTCGTGAATTTTTCCGTTACCGGACTTGCCACCGGCAGCAGCGTCACCGTCACCAACTTCTTCCACGATGACATCGACTACGACACCGTCTTCGCCTACGGCCTCACGCCCGACAATCCGTCGCCTCACTGGTATGAATTTATTTTTGACGGCGGCGCGGGAGCGCAACTCGAATTGAACGGATTCACGCTCACGTTTATCGACGGCGATGTGGGTGATCACGATTTGAAAGCCGACGGACGGATCACCACCACACTCGCCGCCGCGCACAAAATTCCGCCCGGCCCGCAACTCTCCTTGTTGAGCACAACTCTGGGCACTGCACCGCGTCTGCAATTCACGACCGCGCCCGGCGGCGGCTTCATGCTCACGACCAACCAGGTGCCGATTGTGACGAGCGTGCTGGCGTGGCCAACGGGCGCAAGCGGCTACGCGCTGCAATTCACCGACAACCTTTCGCCGACGAACTTTTGGCAAACCGACTTCACTACGCCCGCCGTGTTGAACAACCAGAACGTCATCACCAACGTCACGGCCAACACGGCGCGGTTTTACCGTTTGAGGAAGTTTTAGATCGCGACACACACACACATTTTATGAAAACCAAAGCTGCCGCTCCCAAGCCGACCCCGGCTACGCACACGCGTCGTGACTTTATCCGCGAACTTGCCACTGCCGTTGCGGTGAGCACCGCGGGAGTTTCGTTGTTTGCCCAAAACACCGGCGGGAAAGAAATTTTGAAACCGCTCGTTGGCACGCAACTTTACGGTTGGAGCCAATACTACGAGCGAGAGAAAAGGAATCTGGGTAAGCATATCCCGGAAGTTTTGTCGGCCATCCGTGATGCGGGTTACGACTACGCCGAAAGCACGCTCGACTTGAACCAACCGGAGAACAACGCCGGCTTCGCCACCCGTCTGCGCGAAAAGGGACTGCGGCCCGTCAGTTTTTACACCGGCGGACGCCTGCACGAGGAAGGCAAGGCGGCAGAAACCATCGAGAAAATTTTGGCCGCCGCGAAAATTTGTCAGCGCGAGGGCTTCGCGGTGATCAATTGCAACCCGGATCCAATTGGCCGCGAAAAGACGGATGCGGAATTGAAGACGCAAGCGGCGGCGTTGACGGAACTTGGCCGCGGACTGCGCAAGCTCGGGATGTGGTTGGGCATTCACCATCACACGCCGGAATTTGCAAATCACGCGAAGGAATTTCATCACAACTTCCGTCACAGCGCCGCCAGCGAAGTTGGTTTCTGCTACGACGTGCATTGGGTTTTCCGCGGCGGCGTGATGCCAATGGATGCGCTGAGAGAATACGGCAATCGCGTCGTCTCCTGGCATCTGCGCCAGAGCCGCGACGGCATCTGGTGGGAGGATTTGGACCAAGGCGACATCGACTACGCGACGGTTGCACGTTTCGCGAAGCAGCACAACTTGCCGCCGCGTTACACCGTCGAACTGGCGCTGGAACAAGGCACAAAGATCACACGTTCGGTCATCGAGAATCATCGCCGCAGCCGCGAGTTCGTCCGCGCGGTATTTGCCGCCTGAACGCCCGGCGGATCACCCCACACGCCAAGCCCGTTCAGTGGTGACGCCCACCGCCACCGCCACCGACATGCCCACCGCCGCCAACACCGCCGACATGGCCGCCACCGACAGGACCGACATGCCCACCCCCATGGAATCCTCCCCGGTAGCCGCCGTAATAACCGGCACGGTAGCCCCGGCCAAAACCGAACGAGAGTGACACCGGTGGAACATACCAACCGTAATACCCATAATACCTCGGATAGCCAGGATAGGAATCGTAGTAAACGTAAGTCGTCGCGGGCGGAGCCACATACACCGTCGCGGCGGGAACGTAGCTGGGTGCCTCTGCAACATAAGTCTGCGCGGGCGGCGGCGTGGCAGGCGGAGCGGCGTTGGCGGGAGCTGGCGTTGGCGCGAGTTGCGCCGTGGTTTCAGTCGTTTTTTTGCGCTGCTTCAACATGGCGGTGAGAACCGGATCGGACACTCCTTGTTCGCGCAGATAAACAATCGCCGCCGCGCTCAGGTCGTAATTCGCCGGCGTTTTCTCGACGTAGGTTTGCACGAGTGCGTCGCTAATTTTGGCCCGCACGAGTTTCAGGACTTCCTGCTCGCCAAAGGATAATTGCACTGCGGCAGTCGGTTCATTTGTGGCGTGCGCCGGCGTGCCGGTGCTGTCCGATTCCGCCGCCATCGAACCAATGGCGACTCCCAGCCAAGCCACGCCGGCGGTGGCCGCCCAGACTCGAGAAAGGATTTTGAGTTTCATAAAATCAGTTTCTGTTTCTAATCGCAGCGTCCGGCCAAAGCATCTGCCTGTCAAGTGGTGTGAGTGAACATGAAAGCCGCGAGACTTTCTCCTGCTTCGAGTGAAACTAGGCCGGGAGTCAACTCGCGAGGCGAACCAAAAAAGAAACGATGAGAGTCGCCAACCAGCCGATGACGATCACAGGGCTGAAAACGATCAACGCGTGATGCCAGAGTCGGCGAGCCTCGACATCGACGCGGCGGAAATTGCCGAAGGCGCAGGCGAGGACGGAGACGATGGTGGCCAACATCGCGCTGGTGAATGCGACGTAACTGGCAACGCTGATCCATTGCTGAATTTGAGCAGCATGGGACGCCTCACCTGCTCCAGCCAGTGTTTCTTCCCCCATCAATCCAAGAAATCCGGTCGCCCGTTGAATCACGCCCACGGCGATGGACCAAGCCACTGCCATGACCATGCCGAGCACGATCGCGCGCAGTGTGTTGTGAGAGATGGACGAGCCGTAAATGGCCGTGCCTGTGATAAGCAACTGCGCCAGGCAAGCGAGCAAAACAGGCCAGGATTCAAGACTCCCAGGGCTTGGAATTTCGCTGGCTGCCGCGTGGGCGACGAGCATACAGCCGTAGGGCAAAACCACACCGAGTAGAAGACTCAGCGGCAGGCAAACGGCCAACTTGATGAGCCACTGTTTGAACGCCGAAACGGGAAGTGTCAGATGCCAGCCGAGCAACCCAAGATTTCTTTCTTCCGCGACACACAAGCCACCCACGACGACCGGGATGAGCGCCACGTGCAGAACGAACGGTACAAGCCAATACACATCGCCGCTCAAAGGATGCGCAGCTTTAATGAAAATAACCGCCGCTGCTTGCAGCAACCAAAACACTGCGGTCAGCATGAACGTCATGTGCTGGAGCCGGAGTTCTTTCGCAATGAGTGACCACACCGCCGACCGGCGGCTCGGGAAACAACTCGCCGACATCCACCGGAGAGGAATTTCAAACACATCCCCAAGCCGCATCTCGGCGGGAAATTGTTCGATGACTTCGTAATTCTTGAACTTGCGGTAGCCCAGCCAGGCGAAAGCGGCGCAGTAAAGTGTCAGTGCGGCGAAAGCGAAAAGAACGAAAGCCTGCTCATTCGGAAATGAGCGGGCGGTGGCTTCCATGCCAAGTTCGTCCAAAAACCCGGCGTTGCTCAACAGTTGCGCCAGAGCACTGCACACACCCAGAACCAAAAGCGGAACCATGATGGAGAAGACCACTGCGCCAATCGTGCTCCGCGAGAGCAGAGTGAGGTAAGGCGTCGCGCAGATCGCGCACAACGGAATGAACATCGCCATCAGGCCGAGGATGGTCGCGCGAAACTGTGGTTCGTCGAACGGACTAATCGCGAGCCAACACGCCACGCCAATGGTCGGTGCGAGTGCAACCCCCAGCGCCAGCATTTTTTCGCTCCACAGTCGCGAACGATTCACCGGCTGCGCCAGAAGTTGCGCCATCGTCCCGTGCGCGAATTCAGTACCAAATGCACTTGCGCCCACAAGGGCGCAGGCAAAGGCCATCGCCACCAGCACGGTGCTGTTGTCGCCGGACGGAAAAATGAAACCCACACCCAACGGCAGCAGCACCGTAGTCAACATGGGCAGCAGCAAGAAATGAAATTCTTTCCACAGGCGCGCTTGCATAACTTGTTTCTCCTATTTCAGCGTCACCGCGAAAATGTCTTCCAGAGTCAGCGACTCGCTCGTGAGCGATTCCGGTGAATGCGCGCGCAGCCGGTTCATGATGTTCGCCGCTTCACCGTTCGCGATGATCTCGAGGTCGCGCCCGTCGCGCCGCGAGTCAAGGATGCCCGGCATCTGCATCGCCGGAACGTCGCCGCTGAAGCGCGCACGGATTTTTTTGAACTTCTCCCTCGCGGCGTCGGCACCGAGGGCCAGTTTCTCCCGGCCGTCCTCGATGATCACAAACTCGTCGATCAATCCCTCGAACTCGCTGATCAAATGCGTGGAGACGAACACGGTGCGATTCGCTGGGTCGGCTTCCTGATAAGCGCCGATGACCGTCTGGATGAATTCGCGGCGCACGATGGGATCGAGACCGGACGTCGGCTCGTCCAGCACGAGCAACTCCGGCTCCGGACAGATCGCGCTGATCAAGGCGAGTTGCGTTTTCTGTCCCTTCGACAAGCCATTCACTTTTTCCGACGGGTCGAGTCGAAACTGGCCGAGCAAATTTTTTTCGGTCTGTTGATTCCAACGCTCACGAAACGAGGCGAAGTAGTTGAGCGTGTCGCGCACGGTCATCCACGGATAAAACGCGACCTGATCCGGCACGTAAGCGAGGCGCTTCTTCACGGCGACTTCATTTTCAGCCGGGTTCATACCGAAGACGCTGATGCTGCCCAAAGTCGGCTTGAGCAAATTCAGCAGGCATTTGATCGTCGTCGTCTTGCCCGCGCCGTTGCGACCAAAGAAGCCAAAGCAGCTTCCGGCGCGAACGCTCAGGCTCAAACCGTTGACGGCGTCGGCACGGCCGTAGCGGCGCACGAGATGATTGATTTCAATGACAGGTTGTTCAGTCTTCATAAACTTATCCACGTTCGGCGCGTTTGTTCTTCTCCTCGAAAATGCCAAGGCGCTTTTTCACCAGTGCCAAAAAATCCTCGTCGCTGACCTGCAGGTGATGCGCCTGGACGATGGCGGCGTCGATTTCCTCGGTCAGCATTTTGTGGCGGACTTCCTTTTTGAACGGCGAATTGTTCTCGCTCAAAAAATAGCCTTTGCCCGGAATCGCTTCGACGATTCCCTGGCTCTCCAATTCAGTGAACGCCTTGGCGACCGTGTTGCGGTTGATGCGCAACTGCTCGGCCAGCGGCCGGATCGACGGCAGCGGTTCACCCGGACGGACGCCACCCGATGCCGCCGCCGCTTTGATTTGATCGACGACCTGGAGATAGACCGGCTTACCGGATTTGAAATTAACCTGGATTAACATGAAAAGCCTGACCGATGGCGGCGGCAGGTTTGCGGACTGAAAAATTTCAAGCCTTGCGAGATCGGACGGCGGCAAACATCGCGCCTGCACCTCCGAGCGTGATGGCCAGCCCTAGCAGCAGCAAGCCAGCGTCGGCGACGGGAAGATTTCCTTGCAGCCGAAATTTCGCGACCGCAGGAAAGACAAAGGCGAGTCCAACGAGCACCGCAACGATGCCCCCGATAAT